>USIY01000141.1 GCA_900554845.1 uncultured Bacteroidales bacterium
CGTTTTTTATGCCCTTATCTCATCAATCATATACTTGCGAAACTTAAATAAATTAAATTTCAACACTTACTTATTCCAAATATTCTAATAAATAGCCGCCCGCAAACTTCTAAATTAATTTGAACAGCTACTTAATCGTCGTTTTGGTTTGACGTTGCAAAGTTATATCGACTGTCGTCTTCAGGCCGAAAATAATCCTTATTCAAACATTATGGAATTATTACTGAATTATTACTCTTCCAAAATTACACTGACCGAGATTGCCTAATTTCAATGGTTCTTGCTAATTTTGCATATGGAAAAGAAGATAAAGGTTCTCTACATAATATCGATAGGCGCCATAATTGCCTTCCTTGTCATGCAGGTCTACTGGCTTTATACTCGGTATGAATATACACTACGGATAGCCGAAATCGAGGCGCAGTCGCGGATTGTGGCTACGATACGTGAGGATATGCAGGAACGCACCGATCATCCTGACACCTCCGTTGGGGGCGGCAAGCATGAGTCCAATTACAGTATGCAGACCCGTGTTGACACCCAAGGACGCACAACAAGGGTCTCGGTGCTTTCTGTGACGCGCTATGCGCAGAGAATCCTGGGAATCAAAGAAGACAGACCTCTCACGGATGAGGAAAAGGAGCGGGCCGGGGAGCGACTAATGGAGCATCTGATTAAAGTGGATTCGCTGAAATCCGTGTTCGAAGCTTCCAACGCACCGTCGGAGGGAGCGATGTGGAGCGCGACGAAAAACGCCGAGCTTGACTGGCTGGAGCCACTTGATCCGGCGGCGATCGACTCTATGCTCATGAAGAAAGGAATCGACGCCGATGTGAGTTTGGTTATCACCGACTCCGTCGTGTGGGAGCCGTGGGTCGAAAAACATGCCGCCATATTCGATTCCACAGTAAAGGTAGCGGTGCCTTATTCGGAACTGGAGAGAAAATCGGTGCTTGTCACTTATCGTATCCCATCATTGGAGATACTTTCTAAAATGAGTGGAATTCTTGGGTTTGCCGCGGCCATCTCACTGCTTCTGATACTGTGTCTGATATGGCAGTTTTCGACAATCGTGCGGCTGAACCGTCTTGACGCTATGCGCAACGGGTTCATCACCACTATGATACATGAATTGAAACGACCTTTGACTACTTTGAAGATGTGTGTGTCGGGAATCGAGAATGATACGATGATGTCGGCTCCTGAGACAAAAAAAGAACTTACATCTGAAACGCGCAGGGCCCTTGACAATCTTTCCTCATATTTTTCCAAGCTACGCGACATTACCTTCAACCGAACCGAGCAGATACCTCTGGACATCACGGTGTTCAATCTGCGGCCCCTCTTTGATGCGACATCTGCGGCCACAGTGATTCCCTCCGGCAAGCATGTGGATTTTATAAATAGGATTCCGGAGGATATGGCAATCTCGGCCGATCGGTCGCATATCTTAAACATTCTCACCAATCTTGTGGAGAACGCGATAAAATATTCCGGAGACGACGTTACTATAATCGCCGAAGCGTTGCGGCATGACAATGTCACGGCGATAAAAGTCTCTGATAACGGCAACGGCATAGCAAAAGGGGATATTGATAAGATTTTCTCACGGTTTTACCGGGGGAAGAGTTCCTCTGACGGGCAGCCGGGTATGGGTCTTGGACTCGCTTATGTCCGTCTTCTCGCCGAGGCCCACGGAGGTTCTGTAAGTGTGGAGAGTCAAGAGGGAATTGGCTCGGAATTTATTATCATTATACCGCAATGAATAGGAATATTAAGATACTTCTTGTAGATGACGATCTCCGTAACTCAATGCTTCTGAAACGTTTTATCGAGGCAGAGGGGTATGAGGTGACTTATGCAAGCGACGGCAGGGTAGGGCTAGAGCTCTATGCGGCGACGAATCCCGATCTTATTCTGCTTGACATTAATATGCCGGAGATGAACGGTTTCGAGATGGCGCAGGCTGTCAGGAAAATCGACAAAAAGGTTATAATCTTTTTTCTGACCGACCGGACCGAGAAGGCCGATCGTCTGCACGGGTTCTCTCTTAAGGGCAACGACTATATTCCGAAGCCTTTTTATCCTGAGGAACTGATCGCAAAGATAAAAGAGCGATTCGAGAGCCGGACTGTCGACGAGGATGTGGAATATCAGTTAGGTGGTACGATATTTCGTCCCAATCTTTCTTCGGTGACGTATAAAGGGGTGTCGCATCAGCTTACGGTCCGTCAGACAGAGATTCTTCAGCTTCTTTCCGAGAATCAAGGGAGAATAGTGGACAGGGACAACATACTCCGTTCGATATGGGGCAACGACAGCTATGCCAACTCCATGGCTCTGAATGTACAGATCACCTATCTCCGGCGCCTTCTGGAGGATCCTGCCGTCTCCATAACCTCAATAAAAAAGAAAGGTTATATTCTGAGCGCGGAATCTAAGAGTGTATTCTGAAGACGGGCATAGTGAAGGAGAATACCCGGACGCCGGGGCTTCAGGAAGTGAAGAAGAAGCTCCAGTATCTGTCGATGTCGGCCAAGGAGCGACGTGCGTACGATGCCCATATGGACACGATAATGGTCCAGAACGATGTCCTCGACACAGCTCGGGACGAAGGACGTGCTGAAGGACGTGCTGAGGGCCTTGTACAGGGACGAGCCGAAGGTCTTGCCGAAGGCATCACAAAAGTCACGAGGAAATTGATTGCTTCCGGAATGGACAACGGGATGATCTCTTCGCTAACCGGTCTGAGCCTTCAGGAAGTCGATGAAATACGTAAATCAGTGAAGGAATGATAGTTTGTCCGGGAAAGAATAGTAGATTGATTATTTATTCTTGCAGATCTTTATCGGGTGGAAAATCTCCATCACAGGCATGTCAGTCGGAGCTTTTTGCCTTGCTGATGGTGACGAGCCATACGCCGGTGAAAATCAGTACGATCGCCACACCCTTGAGGGGCGTGAATACGTCAAGTCCAAGGATGATGCCTGTGACGGTGGCCACTATAGGCTGAATGTAGTTGTACATTCCTACCAATGTGGGTCTTAATCTTTTTTGACCGATCATGATGCAGATATAGGCCAGGAACGTGGCGCATATCACCACATATGCAATGCCGCTCCATTCCAGATGCGATATCGCCCCCCAGTCGGTGGCGGCAAGCCAATGGGAACTGGCGGGGAGTCCCACAACCGCGGCGGACAGAAACATCCATTTCATCAAAGTCACCAAACTGTACTTGCGGATGAAGTTCCGATACAGGGTGAGATAAAGCGCGTACGACAGCTGTGCGCAAAGCACTATCAGATCACCCAGCGCAGGATTCGCGCCACCGCTCCCGGCTCCGTTTCCGGCAATCAGAATTATTGCTCCCGCGGCTCCGGCGGCGATTCCTCCCGCTTTTTTAAGAGTGATCGGCTCGCGCAATATCAGCCACGCCAGCAACATCACCCACATCGGCATGGTGGTGGTGACCAGCGACGCCTCGCCGGGCGAGGTAAGGCTAACTCCCAATATGAAGCATCCCTGATTGAAAAGAACGCCTAACATTCCCGCTCCGAACAACCTTAGGATATCTTTGGGAGGCACATGTTCGCGAGGAAGAAAAAGCGACGTGAGCCAGAACAGGGCCGCGGCCCCGGCCACTCTGAAATCCACCATGACCATCGGTGCCACGACTCCGGCGGCAAACACTATCTTCGCCACCGGAGACATCAGTCCCCACATCACATTAGCCCCCAGCATCGCAAGATGTCCCTTTGCCTTGTTCATTTCCATAAGGCAAAATTACTCAAAAAAACTGACTGGCGCAAAGTATGAAAACGGAACGGAACGAACACTACGGCGGCGTGTATGTTTTATTATTAAACTTACTGTCGGTTAAATTACCTGCTTATTTATGTTCCACGATATACTATTCTTTCTTTTAGGGCTTGCGCTGATTGTGGCGGGAGGCAATTATCTGACGGACGGGGCAACCGTCATCGCCCGCAAGATGCATGTCTCGGGCCTCGTGATAGGCCTGACGGTGGTGGCTTTCGGATCCTCTGCGCCGGACCTTGTGGTCTGCATGATGTCGACTATACGGAATCATTCGCAGTTGGCGCTGGGAGATGTGGTGGGAGCCAATATTTTCGATCTTCTTTTGGTGGTGGGGATAGTGGCCGTGATAAGACCGATTGCAATATCGGCCGACAGGTAGTGGAAAGGACTGCCTATGGTAGTGCTCGCTTCCCTGGCTCTCTTCTTCTGTGGGGAAGACAAGCTTTTCGATGGCGCTGCATCGGATGTCATTGACCGCACGGACGGCCTTATGTTCCTTCTCTTTTTCGTGATTTTCATGGTTTATCCGTTCGGCATGAGCCGGCAGTCATCTGTGCCGGCGGTGGATCAGCCGGACAAGTCAGACAAGTCGGATTGGTCTGACAAGTCTGACAATACTTCTGTAAGCTGATCCTCGACGTAATCCACCATTGATCCGTATCCTCTCCATCACAAGCTTCCTGTGCCAGATAGTAGCGCGGGCTCTCCGCAGCCGTGTACAAAAGGTTGAGTCAAGGGTAAAAAGAGAACTCAATCAATTATCTTTTTACCAGCTTTGTTGTTGAGGGCCTTGATGGTCTCGAGATAGGCACGCTCCACGGGTGAAAGCTCGCGTATTTGGAATTTACGATATTCTTCCCTGGCTTTTTCCATTGCCTGCTGATGGCTGACGGATCCTGGGCCATTCAGCAATGCCTCGCCTGTGGAAGAAAGGATTGTGTCGAGTTGTCGCACATAGTCGCTCATATACATCGGACGCCGTTTCATGGCCTGAACTTCGGCAAAATCGAAATATCCTGAAACAAGGTTATTTAGAATCTTCAGCTCGTCATCGTTCAAATAATTCTTGGCAATCTGCGCGTCGCGCAGTGTCGGATGGTCACCCTTGAATGACGTCAGTCCCATCATCGGAGCGTCCGCATCGGCACGTTTGAAGATTACTTCAGCGGCAGTATTGCCATGCGCGGCGAAATGAAGTTTATTCTGCACGATTTTGAAGAATTCAACCGAAACTTCTGAACGGGGATCGTAATCCACGGCAGTCGCATATAAATCAAGGACCTGACGATACATTACTTTTTCAGAGGACCGAATGTCCCGGATGCGGTCCAGGAGTTCCCGCCAATAGGCTCCACCGCCATTGCCCTTCAGCCGCTCGTCGTCCATGGTGAAGCCCTTGATGATATACTCCTTCAGCCGCTCCGTGGCCCATTTCCTGAAATGGGTCGCAATCACCGACCGGATCCTGTAACCCAACGAGATAATCATGTCGAGATTGTAGAACGTAACATTATAAGACTTGCCGTCGGCGGCAGTTGTTCGGAATTTCCGAACAACTGATTCTTTATCAAGTTCTCCATCCTCGAAAATATGTTTTATGTGTTCACTGACATTAGCTTTGCTCGTATTATACAACTCGCAAAGCTGTTGCTGCGAAAGCCATACAGTCTCGCCTGTGAACTTCACGTCGACGCGGGTTTCGCCATCCTCGCTCTGGTAAATGATGATCTCGTTGTTCTCTTCCGCCATTTTAATAAATCTTCAAGGACTTAATACATTGCGAATTTACTAAATATTAAGCAATAAAACAATTTTGAGTGACCGCAAACGAAAGAGAAAACTTGCTTTGTAAAAAACGATTGGCAAGTGAATAAAAGAACTTGCCAATCGTTTGTATAAAACAACTATTTAATGTATGTATCCTCCTTTGATAGCATCATCGTTGAAGGATTTCCTATACTTTTACTTTTAAAAAAAAATATCACATATTAAAAATATAGACATTTGTATTTACGTGAAGAATCATGAAATACTGTAGAGGTCTATATTTTTTCTATTTAAGTATTTTCTTAGAACACGAGCCTTGTTGTTTTATAAACAATCCAGACTTAGGTTCTGATGGTAATATGGTGCCGTCTAATCCGTAATAGACCGGTTCAATTTGCTCATTATTAGACGTGATTTTCTCAATATCTGATTCCTCGGTAAAATCATATCCTTTTATTTGCCAAAAATTTCCCCAGTCGTAATCAGACTTATATGTATCCACTGACTCTATAGGCACATATACGGGTACAGTCATATATTGATTATTTAAGTTTCGCAAGTTCAACTTGCGGTTGACAGATTGTAAAATTCACAGATAT
>USIY01000142.1 GCA_900554845.1 uncultured Bacteroidales bacterium
CACCACTGTGGACCGTGCCACTTTCGGCGCCACGCGCGTGGGAGAGGGCACCAAGCTCGACAACCTTATTCAGATAGCGCACAATGTGGAGCTTGGTCGCTCCAATGTTTTCGCCGCGCAGTCGGGCGTGGCCGGGTCCACCAAGATCGGCGACTATAACCAGATAGGAGGTCAGGTGGGTTTCGCAGGGCATATATCAGTGGGGAGCCGCAACGGTTTCGGCGCGCAGTGCGGCGTGCATTCGAATGTCGGCGACGACAGGCGTCTGCTCGGCACTCCGGCCATCGAAGCGCGTCAGTTTATGAAGAATCAGGTGTACATCAACCGTCTTCAGGATTTGTTTACAAAGAAATAACATCATAAAATGAATCAATTGACCTTAAAGGCACCGTTTACGGTTGAGGGCAAAGGTTTGCACTCCGGCCTGATGCTGAAGGCTACCTTCATGCCGGCGCCGGAAAATACAGGATATAAATTCAAGCGTGTGGACCTGCCGGATCAGCCGGTGGTTGATGCTGTGGCGGAGAATGTAGTTGAGACTACTCGCGGAACGGTGATCGGCCGTAAGGATGCGACTGTTAGCACCATCGAGCACGCAATGGCGGCCCTCTATGCCGCGGGTGTGGACAATGTGATGATCGAGGTGAACGGCCCCGAAGTGCCTATATTGGACGGAAGCGCCATGGTGTACGTCAACGAGATTGAGCGTGTAGGTCTGCAGGAGCAGAAAGCCGATAAGGATTATTATATTATTAAGGAGAAGAAACAGTTCCGCGACGAGGCCACGGGCTCGATGCTGACCATCTATCCCGATTCAGGTTTCAGCGTGGAATGTATGGTGGAGTACAATTCTCCGGTTCTTCCCAACCAGTTCGCCGTTCTTGACGACCTCGCTGATTTCAAGCAGGAGATAGCCGGAGCGCGTACGTTCGTGTTCGTGCGCGAGATCCAGCAGCTTGTGGCCCACAATCTGATAAAGGGAGGCGATCTGGACAATGCCATCGTGATCTACGACCAGCCTGTCGACCAGGCCACCATCGACAACATCTGCGACGTGATGGGCGTGGAGCACATGCATCTCAACAAGCTGGGCTACATCAATCCCAAACCTTTGACATGGGACAACGAGCCGGCCCGTCATAAGGTGATGGACGTGATCGGCGACCTTGCTTTGATCGGCCGTCCCATTCAGGGCCGTGTTGTGGCCGTCCGTCCGGGACATACCGTCAACAACAAGTTCACCCGCATGGTGCGCCATGAGGTGAAGCATATGGAGATCCAGGCTCCCGTCTACAATCCCAACGAGGCTCCCGTGATCGATATCAACGGCATCAAGCAGCGCATTCCGCATCGTTTCCCATTCCTTTTGATCGACAAGATCATCGAGATCGACAAGAAGCATGCCGTGGCTGTGAAGAACGTTACGGTCAATGAGCCGTTCTTCCAGGGTCATTTCCCCGAGGAGCCGGTAATGCCCGGTGTGCTTCAGGTAGAGGCCATGGCGCAGACCGCCGGTGTGCTGGTGCTGAATTTCCTTGACGAACCGGAGAAATATTCCACATATTTCCTGAAGATCGATAACGTGAAGTTCCGTCAGAAAGTCGTTCCCGGCGACACACTGAAACTGCATGTGTCGTTGATGACCGAGATCCGTCGCGGATGCGCCATCGTGAAGGGTTATGCCTTCGTAGGTGAGAAGATTGTGTGTGAAGCGGAGTTCATGGCCCAGATTATCAAAAATAAATAAATTATTAGCTGCTTAATTGAGAATAAACATGGGATCCATATACAATGTAAGCAAGGACGCCAAGATAGGCAACAATGTTAATATAGGTGATTTCACCACCATCTATGAGGACGTCGAGATCGGCGATAATTGCAACATCTACGGTAATGTGACGATTTTCCCGGGCGCTCGCATCGGAAGCGGCGTCACCATTTTCCCCGGCGCCGTTGTCGCAGCCATACCGCAGGATCTGAAATTCCGCGGAGAATACACCAATGCCTTTATCGGCGACGGCACGACGCTGCGTGAGTGTGTCACCGTGAACCGAGGCACGGCCGCCAAGGGCAAGACCGTAGTCGGCAAGAACTGCCTCCTGATGGCCTACACACATATCGCCCACGACTGCGTTGTGGGCAACCGCGTGGTCATCTCCAACGCCAGCCAGATCGGCGGCGAGGTGCAGATCGACGACGCTGCCGTGATCGGCGGCGGAAGCCTTATCCATCAGTTCTGCCATCTGGGCCGCAACATCATGCTGCAAGGCGGCGCGCTTGTCAATAAGGACATACCTCCGTTTGTCAAGGCTGCCCGCGAACCGATTTCCTATGTCGGCCTGAACTCAATCGGCCTTCACCGCAACAACTTCAGCGAGGAGGACATCAAGATCATAGCCGACACCTATCGGTTGCTTTATCTCAGCGATCTGAACGTCACCAACGCCGTGAAGCTGATCATGGAGCGTATCCCCGAGAGTCCTTATCGCGACGAGATCGTTGATTTCATCAACAACTCCCAGCGTGGCGTGATCCGCTCCGCCATCTGACCGGACATCTGCAAAATAAAAATGCCGCGTGAAAGTGCACTTTCACGCGGCATTTTTATGGAAAGGCGGTTTTCCAACCGCCGGCTAAACATTGGCCGCAAGGCCAACCCAAAACCCAACACACTCTGCAAGCGGTTTTCAATACTGCCTTTCCATAAACCCCGATCCGTTCAGCCCTTATGTCTTTACGTTCTTTTGTTTGAAAATATAGGAGACTTGGAAGTTTCCGCTCCACAACATGCGTCGAAATCCTCGTAATAACTTATATCTCTGCCTTTGAGTGGAATTTATTTGCTTAAGGCAAAGAAATTACATCTTTTTAAGTGTGGTCCGCAAATTGAGCACTGACTATTTGCCTCTATTGATATCATTGTCGAACATTGCTTTGTCATCAAGAGCTTGCTCAATCTGGTCGTCGGCGTCATACCAGCCCAAAGATGGAATAGTGGTTGCGTTTTTCACATCCTGTTTCACATCGTGATTCAGACCATATTTTAACAATTTCCGGCCTGATGACGACAATGTATAGCCATTTCTGTCCTCGTCAAGTGTTTTTATAATCAGAGCCCCGCTTGAGTAGAGAATATCAGTAATACCGTTATCATCATACCCTGCGTTTTCGAAACGTGGCAGATATTGAAAATCCGTATAGGGAATCTTCTCTACTATCGCTGATAGTCTGAAGAATTCATCAATGCTTATTTCACCGTTTATTTTCGCTTTAGTCAGATTCGCCAGGACTTCTGCCTTATTGATATTGTCCAGACGATTGATCATATCGCAAATCACATGGCCCGATGCGTCATTGACTCTTGCTTCAATCTCGTCAAAAAATTTGATGCGTTGTTCCTGCGTGGTTTCCTTGATTTCATAAATATAGGCATATATTTTGCGGAAGAGACTGACATCGCTGAAACTTAATCCGCTCCCGACAGTAGCCGATACCCACGCACCGATGACAGGGATACAACCGATCATGCCGAGAATATTGTCACGAGCTATTTTCTTTCTGTCGTTCTTTTTAAGCTCTTTATAATTTTCGGCTCTTAAAGCCTCATCCAATTTTAATGGTAATACTGAACTGTCCATAAGAAATTATTTACAAATCATATTCAAAGTATAGTCCAGTGTGCTTTGGAGTATGCTGAAATTATATTTTCTCGGACCTTGAAGCATTTCATTAATCGCTTTTTCGACAAGGCTTTTTAAATTCGAGATGAATGTAATATCGCCTTTGAATATATCATCGGTGAGTCCTATAATGGTTGTATCCAGTCGATAATGATGACGTAAAAACTCATTGAATATGCTCAAGCCCTTATTTGACATATTTTCAATCCTGTCAAATATCTCTGCCGGGTTAAGGTTCTGGAATATGGCGGTCAGATAATATGGAGCCTGCCCGTCGGGAGCGGTCTGATCATCCATTTTTACCACATCCAGAATGTTGTCATCAGTCAGGTTCAAAAGCAAATCTTCCATCTGATTGGACACATTCTTCAATCTCTCATTGGCAACCGCCTTGATTTGATCTAAAAGATTGATGTCGGCTCCTGTGGCTTTTATTTGATAAGCGAATCCATTGTTGAACCCGACTGTTGTCTTATACACATCCTCGGCAGAATTGCAAGATGCCAGCATGTCTCTGACAGAGTCTGTCGTGGCGTTCAAGATATCATTATTCAGGGAGTGCACCTTTTCAGTGTCAAGATTTATAAGAACTGCAATGGATCTGCCTAATTCATAGGCCGTAGGAATCATTTTGTTGGATATTCTCGCTTCAAGTTCATCGCACAGCTCCTTGAATTCGTCATCCTCCAGATTGATGAACAGACTGAGTTTGTCAAGCAAAGGAAGTTCAGTATTTTCCCTTATGATGCCGTTACGGATATGTCCTTCAAGATTCCTTACTCCGTCAAGATACGACACCACCGCTTCAATATCCATTGGATTCAGTAAATTGTATCCAATTTGATTCGTTATCGGGTTGCATCTGTTTTGCAGAGAGCTGATTTTAAATTTATCGGCGTTGTTATCTGCTATAGCCGACATATAATCCGTGCGGTAGTTCCTAAGCAACTCACGGTATTCCTTGTTATGATACAGACTCGCTGTAATTACGAAACAAGAAAGGAATCCCAACATGAAACGAGTGTTCATGTCTTCTTGGGTTAAATTCGCTACCGCACAATTGAAATCATGGACCACACGTCTCAGGATCCTCAGGTTCGTGCATTCCGCCGCGTTGAAAGAATCCAGTATCAACTGCATCTGGCTGCAAGTCCAGTCGTTCTTGGGAATTTCATTAAGGAAGGAATCGAGCGCCCCTTTCAGATCCGGGAGGACAATGAATTTTTTGCCGATAGTTTTCTCCTCGAATTCTTCGAGCACCTTTTTGTCTTCCTCTTTCAGTTTAGAGAAATCACCGATTACCACTACATGAACATGAGCGCGCTCAACGAGAAAGTTAATGAATCCCATCAGTTCTTTGGTATCGATGTTGCTGCGCTCAAAATCGTCAATCACAAGGACCTTGTCACCTTTTATGTTCTCGTCGTTACTTTTTAAAAGGTCCAAAGAGTCGAGCGGCAATTCCATGCTGACATCATCGGAATTGTCATTATTGAGGTCAATATTGGTGTGCAGAACAACCTTTCCCAACACCTTAAAAATATTCTTCGCGACCTTGACGCTCTTTGAATACAAGAAAGGATGCAGTTCTTTGTCAATGGCGGAACATATATCCTTCACCTCTCTCATCCCGTAAATCGAGATAAAAATTGGTTGGAGCACTATTACCGCATCGTCATCTTCCGTATCCTCGATATTTTCTTCTTTCTTTGCTATGCTTTTTAGCCATTTGTCGATGAAATAAGACTTTCCGCAGCCCCATTTCCCGCATATGGCCACGGCATAATTCGGATCAGGGTCCTGAAGATAGAGGTTCAAAGCGTTTTCAATGTGTCGGTTCATGAAATAGTAATATTAATAAGCACACTCTTTGTTTTATAAATCAACGTAGACTCATTATAGTTTGTTACAGTTGGAGTATCTTTTATATAATCCTTAGTTCAAGTACGACTTTTGGAGGTTGCAGTTGGTACAACTCCGCAATGCAAAATTACAACCCGACTGTAACCTCCAAAAGTTGAAGTCTGTTTTATATCAACAAAATAAAAAATGCCGCGTGAAAGTGCACTTTCACGCGGCTCATTTTTTGGTGGAGGGGAGACCTCCGAGTCTCCCGTTTATGGAAAGGCGGTTTCCAACCGCCGGACTGTTATGGAAAGGAGGTTTCCAACCTCCGGCTTACCTTATCGCCTCCTTTATCTTCTCCACTATATACCTCACATGTTCGTCCTTAACCCACGGTCCTGCCGGAAGGCATATGCCCACCTTGAACAATTCCTCGCTCACGCCGTTTGTATACGCCGGGGCGTTCCTGTACACCGGCTGTTTGTGCATCGGCTTCCACAACGGACGGGACTCTATCCCCGCGGCGTCAAGGTACATGCGCAACGCCTCCACATTGTCGTTGGGCTGGCAGTCTGTGG
>USIY01000143.1 GCA_900554845.1 uncultured Bacteroidales bacterium
GAACGCATCGTTGTAGCTTTTGAAAAATGTAGATGCGGCAAGCTCAAGATTGGGCTTCTCCCTCATCACCAATGGCAGAACGGCGTCATAGTTCAAGCCCTTGTCCCATACCTCCGTAGGATACGCCACAAACCAGCGGGCTTTATCGCGCAATTCGTACGCAACTTCCACTGACGCCATGTAACAACAGTCGAACCATATAATGTCGAAAGAACCGGCAGGTATAGCTTCTGCAAGATCGTCGATATCGATCCAGTTCCAGATTTTATCCTTGCCGTATTCTCCTCCGTATCCGTAACAAGCGGGGGAATCGCTCCGGCCTGGCGCTTTAACCTGATGGTCGGAATCGCCGGGAGTCCATGCCGATCCATGGCCCCAGAAAAACAAAGTTCTTGAATCCGCCTTATAGGCATTGACGGCATCATTCAGCACCTCCGCCATGCGTCCCGGCTCCGTGGAGGTAGTGGTACGATTGTAACTTTTCAACCGCTTCCAATCATAATCTCCGTTTACCTTAGATATTTCATACAGCCCAGTCTCGGTTTCAGAATCAGTCTTGTAAAGCAATAATGTATTGGTTGCGAGATCCACCTGAGGCATTGCCTTGAAAATCTCATTACAGTCTTCTATGAAATCCGAGGCGAGCGAACTACGGTTTACGGCATATATCACCGTGACTCTCTTATAGGCTTCGGGACGCACATCGGGTTCCTCTTTTTTACCGCAGGCCACAGCCATAACAACGAGGGAAATCACTGCGGCAATCTTATATATCTTATTGATTATCTTATATTCCATATCTTACATAACGATTAATGTCCCATCATATTTTATTACCGGGGGATGAACCCGGATATGCAAATATGTGTTAAAATATAAGAAAGATTCTACATGGGGGTAATATTTTGTCTGTTGACAACTATTTTTGCCAATGTATTTGCATTTTCACATTTAATTGTTAATTTTGCACTGAAATGTTAATTTGCTGTTGAATTTTCATTATCCGTAAATCTATATCCAGCGGTTATTAAACGATGAAAAGGTCTATAATTTGGTTACTGACTGTGCTGATGGCAATTACCTTCGGCGCCCTTTTATATTTCCAGATCATGTATCTGGAGAATATGGTGCGTATGCGCGACGAGCAGTTCTCGGAAGGGGTGATGCGGTCGCTTTATGCCACATCGGAATTCATGGACCGTCAGGAAACTTTGCATTTTCTTCAGGAAGACGTCAATATAATCGAATCCAGCTTTTACGACGACGCCGACATGATGCAGTCCAACGGGAACATGACGGCGTCAACAAAACTCAGCACCTCTGGCAATCCCTTGACTTTCCCCTCCGCCACAAGTTCCATCAGCTCGCATTACGGCTCCATGCAGGAAGTGATACGTAGCCAGTACCTTTACCAGAAAGGGCTGCTTAACGAGGTAATACTCAACATTCTGCGCGATGCCGGAGCACGTCCCGTAATGGAACGCGCGGATTCCACAATGATCCGCAATTGTCTGGAGACCGAACTTTCCAACAACGGGGTGAATCTTCCTTTCGCCATGGCGATCTCCACAGCAAGCGGCCGCGAGGTTTACGCATCGGACAATTATGATCCTAAACTTGACGACAAGGAGGTATATTCCATTCCCCTCTTCGGCAACACTGACGTTTCTTACCGTCTGAGCGTGCAGTTCCCCAACAAGGACAATTACATTTTCAGTTCGGTAAGATTCATTATACCCTCCATGGCCTTCACCGTCATTCTTTTGGTTGTTTTCCTTTATACCGTGATTCTGGCGTTCCGTCAGAAGAAACTGACGGAAATGAAGACCGACTTCGTCAACAATATGACGCATGAGTTAAAGACCCCGATAGCCACGATCTCGCTCGCGGCGCAGATGCTGGACGATTCATCCGTGCGTAAATCACCGGATTCAATAAAACATCTGTCGGGAGTCATTACCGAGGAAGCTAAACGACTGAGATTCCAGGTGGAGAAAGTGCTTCACCTATCTGTAATCGACAATGCCGAAAGCACACTGAAGTTCACCGATGTCAACGCCAACGAGATTATCGAGAACGTCGTTAATACATTCAAGCTCAAAGTGGAACGTCAGGGAGGAACGCTTATGGCCAATCTTGACGCTACGGATTCCGACATTTATGTGGACCAGCTACAGTTCACGAACGTGATACACAATCTGCTTGAGAACGCACTTAAGTACAGCCGTGAAGACGTGGAGCCGGAATTGTCGGTCACCACAAGGGACATCGACGGCAAGCATATCGAAATCAGGGTGCAGGACAATGGAATCGGCATCCATAGGGACGACCAGAAACGCATATTCGACAAGTTCTATCGCGTCTCCACAGGCAACCGTCACGATGTCAAGGGATTCGGTCTCGGACTCGCATATGTCAAGAAGATGATAACGGCTTTCAAGGGTCAGATATCGGTGGAATCGGAACCCGGAGTAGGGTCCACATTCATAATCAAACTGCCGCTGGCCGAGCCACAGGAATCCTGATAAATATCAGAGTGGGCATTTTTTCAACACCTATAAGGATATTTTAATACTTAATTGTTATAATTAATAAAAAACAATATATAATGATGAATGACAAACTGAAAATACTGCTTTGCGAGGACGACGAGAACCTCGGCATGCTTTTGCGCGAGTTTCTGCAGGCCAAAGGTTTCTATGCCGACCTGTGCAATGACGGAGATAAAGGTTACAAAGCGTTTTTGAAGGGTAAGTATGATTTGTGCGTACTTGACGTGATGATGCCCAAAAAGGATGGATTCACGCTGGCGCAGGAAATACGCGCCGTGAACCGCGACGTGCCCATCATTTTCCTTACGGCCAAGAATCTCAAGGAGGATGTACTGCAGGGATTCAAGATCGGCGCCGACGACTACATTCCGAAACCGTTCTCAATGGAGGAGCTTGTGTCGCGCATCGGAGCGATCCTGCGTCGGGTAAGAGGGAAAAAAGAAAAGGACGTCACCGTCTACCCTATCGGCAAATACACATTCGACACCCAGAAGCAGACGCTTATCGCCGACGGCAAGGTGCAGAAGCTCACCACCAAGGAATGCGAACTGCTGTCGTTGCTGTGCCAGCACATGAATGAGATCCTAGAGCGCAACTTCGCCCTGAAGTCAATCTGGATAGACGACAATTATTTCAACGCCCGCAGTATGGACGTCTATATCACCAAGCTTCGCAAGCTGCTCAAAGACGATCCCGCCGTGGAAATCATCAACATCCACGGCAAGGGCTACAAACTGATCGCCCCCGAAATCCCCGAAAATTAAAGCTACGATTTAGTTCAATCATTCTCAAAGCCCGCCCAACAGCGGGCTTTGTCATTAATACCCTGATTCCACATTAAAGAAAAGCTTTACTTTATAAGATAAGTACCTACGAAGAATAAATGAGACAATCACTTACTACTGAAGCCTCCACAACTTAAACACAATCTTTTCCCGCCACTTGTATATCGGTCAATCTATACTTTATCCAAGATAAAAGGTTCCAAAAAAACCGTCTTATGGAATTTGTCCACAAGACGGCTCGATATAACATCAACAGTGATTATTTAGGCAAAGTCTCCGCTGTATAGATGGCAGCTTCTCCAGTTATTTCCTTGGGCATAGGAAAAGATCCGAGAAGACGATTGCCACTGCAACCCATCAGGCGTTTCACATAAAGATTTACAGGGAGAGTTGTATACTCTGCAAAATCTGGCCGGGTGGAATATGTGACAAGTCTTTTCGCACGCTTCACAGTGTTATCGGGAGTAAAATCAAGAGTAGTCCACTGTGTAAGATTCACAGCCTTTGCCGACAAGCCTGGCATATCACCGAGTCCGAAATATTCAAATACTTCAGAAAACCCATTGCCGGAAGCGACTTTCTCGCCAGGTAGCGACACGGCTGCATGAGGAGGTACTGTGAGTATCTGTTGCTCCGTTTGAGTTACAGTCGTACCACCTGTTCTGGCACCTCCCACATTGACACCCGACGCCATTGTCCCTACGGAACCGCCGATTCCAAGAGCACCGGCCACAGCGCCTAAATTAACAGTCGCTCCATTTGTTGAGGAACTTGATGATGTGTATGATGAATTGGTGAAATAAGGCTGAGACTGATTGTTGTCAGAAATCTTGAATGAGTTACCCAGATCGATATATATCGGCCTGTTGGTCTTGTTAAGAATGGAAACCTTATAGTTATTGACGGTTGTGCCGCCCATAGCAGTAGAAGAAGATGCCGCCAGACCGCCGCCACGCGATACGGGCACACCGAGGGACACTCGTTCAAAACTTATTTGTATATTATCATCGGAAAGAATAGACGATGGTTCTATACCCCATATTATTAGGGCAGCTCTTGTATTCTTGCTGTTCGGTTTCTTATCCACGAACTCAAGTGTAGGATTGTTGTATAGACTTATGATGCGCTCGTTGTCGGATGCAGCTTTTGGTTCGCGCATCACCGGAGTACCGTCGGCAGGGACATCGACAACATTCCCTTCTGATGATACGGATCCTGTCGAAGCCTGATCCCCAATTACTTCAATAGGATTCGAGCCGCGTTTAATACCATATACTTCCTCTATAGGAATACGCTTGATAGCCTCAGGATTCTCGGACGTCTCGGTATAAAAAATGTATTTTTCAGACTTCTCGATATTGAAGCATGGAAAACTTGAGCCGTCGGACCTGATTATCACATCAGCCCATGACGTCAGCGTCGCAACTAAAGACATTGCAGTGATAAAAAATCGAATCTTTCTCATAATAGCTGTAGTCAATATTGTTTCAACTGCAAATATATAAAATTTTGTCGACACATTAAACTCTCATAAAAAAATACCCTTATCTATCACTAAATATTGAACTTGTGAAACTTGAGCTACTTTCTTAAAACATAGCAAATCAAATAATTGGAAAAGTGCTTTTTTTTCGTTATTTTTGCAAATCAATGTTTTTGAAATTTCTAATCAACAAAATTATCAGAAAATGAGTGAATCACCCGTACCGAGGCCACCGAAACCCAAACGCAATCTTTTTCAATGGCTGGGAAGAATACTTTATCTTATTTATGAATTTTTGATCGCCGGCCCTATTTTCCTCGTCGCCACTATCCTCACCGCAATCATTACCGGCATCGGCTGCATGATCGGTAACCGTAATTTCTGGGGATATTGGCCTCCTTCATTATGGTCCCGTTTTACCTGCGCCCTATTCTTGATGCGCGTCAAGGTAGTGGGCCGTGAGAACATCGATCCGAAACAATCGTACGTATTCGTGGCCAACCACCAGGGGGCATACGACATCTGGACAATCTACGGCTATCTCGGCCATAATTTCAAATGGCTAATGAAAAAGTCATTGGAACAGATCTTCCTTGTCGGTCTCGCCTGCAAGAAGGCTGGCCATATTATGGTGGACGATTCAAGCGTCTCCGGCATCAGAGAGACGATCGCTGAATCGGAACAGACTCTCAAGGGAGGAATGTCGCTTGTGATATTCCCGGAAGGCAGCCGTTCCTGGAACGGCGAGATGACCGACTTCAAACGCGGCGCGTTCATGCTTGCCGCGGAATTCAGGCTGCCGGTGGTCCCGCTCACAATCGACGGAAGCTTCAAGGCCATGCCGCGTTATACTTACTGCATGACGCCCGCCAGAATCACTCTGACCATACACAAGCCCATATGGCCCGGCGAACGAGGGTTCAACACCAAGAGACTCATGGCGCAATGCCGTGAAGAGATTGAATCCTCGCTTCCACAATAACAGTCACCTACATGCATAGCGACTCCATACCCGTGGTACTGGTGATCTCCGCCACGGATCCTACCGGGGGCGCCGGTATGGCTACAGATATACGCGTATGCCAACGCGACGGCGTATATCCCTTGTGTTGTGTGACAGCCGTCACCGTACAGAACCAACATGGCGTTACCGCCGTGGCCCCCTCCGACCCCGATTTGGTGAGACGGCAGCTTGAAGCAGCGTTCGAAGCCGTTGTGCCCGACGCTGTAAAAATCGGTC
>USIY01000144.1 GCA_900554845.1 uncultured Bacteroidales bacterium
TGACGGAATATTCCGTGCGGGGCGGCACGTCGGGGAACAGTTCGCGGTGAATAATGCCGTCGGTGGTCAGTTGGCGGAGCACCTGCGACAGCACTTTCTCTGATACTGACGGGATGTTGCGGTAAAGCTCGTTGAAGCGCACCGGCTCGTTCTCGGAAATCTTCACGAGAACCACCAGCGCCCACTTGTTGCCGAGCCATTCAAGCATCGGGGCTGCCTTGCAATATTCGTAGTCTAATTTTTTTGCCATTTTCGACAAGTCAAAAGAGCCTGATAAAGAGCAAAACAAACTTTTCGGTAAGGGTCAAACCTTTCGGTAAGTTGTTGCTTTGGCTCTGACTATCACCTAATTTTGCATTACAAAATTAACAAAAAATATCGAGATATGATATATCCTGAGCTACATTTCACAGGTCAGGTGTGGCGACCTCCATACGAAGCCAGTTCCCAGCTGCTGCAACTGAGCTCCGGCTGCACATGGCACAAGTGCAAGTTTTGCAGCCTATATCACGGCACACCGTTCCGTATGTCTCCGCTTTCGGAGGTAGAGGAAGACCTGAAGGTTATCCGTCAGTGGCAACCCCGTGCCCGTCGTGTTTATCTCACTGGCGCAAATCCTTTCGCGTTGAGCTACAACAAACTTATGGATGTGGCTCTGTTGCTGAGAAAATATCTGCCGCACATGATGTCGTTTGGAATGTTCGCCCGTGTCACGGACATCTCTCCCAAATCAGTGGAGGAACTGAAGAATCTCCATCATCTGAAACTCGACAGCATAAACATCGGCATAGAGACCGCACATGATCCAACATTGGAGCGGATGAACAAGGGTTATCACGCCTCCGACATCCTCGAACAGCTTTCAAAACTCGACGAGGCGGGAATACGATACAACGTATTCTACCTCAACGGCCTTGGAGGAAAAGGCTACGGCGAGGCAAGCGCGATAGCCACTGCCGATGTATTGAACCAACTCCATCCTTGTATAATCAACATAGTGTCGTTGACAATATTTCCCGAATCGCAGTTGTATCAGGAGGTGCAGGATGGCACATATATTGAGGAGCCGGAGGTTGAGCGACTGCTGGAAATGCGGACTCTTATCGACCGATTGAAAATCCGTGTTAATCTGCTCGGGCATCATATTTCCAATACGGTGCCAATCACAGGAGCATTGCCTGACGACAAAACCGCGATACTCCGTGAGTTTGACAAAGCGATAGCGCAGTTTCCGGAAAAGGAGTTAAAAGCCTATCGTAACAGGATATGGCATTTGTGAAGATGCCGGTCTTGCGTTCTGCCTGCTCATTTTGGACAGGCTTCCTATAAGGAGCGTTCTTTCTAATATGATAATTATAGGTAAAATAGAAAGTATTTGTGCATTTTTATATAGTGTTGTATCATGGTGCAGCCGTCACTGTAACTGCTGACAACTCCATTAGGCCTAATGCCCCGGAGAGCATCCCTACATATCGGAATGCACATTTACTTTGTGCGTGTACTATAAAACGATTTAAAACCCAACACTCTTTTATCAGGATCTGCCGGTGTAGTAGGCGCGAACTTCACCTATCGGCAATTTTCCTACCAAATAAAGCGGGATGTGCGACGAGTCTGTGGAAATCCAGGTGGTCATGTCGTCGCTGGATTTATGTCCTCCGTCCGTGGTGAAATTAAAGAGGATTTTATATCCTTCTCTTTGTGTTTTGTCCCGTAATTTGATTTTTTCTTTTCCCAGGCATCGAATGGAGATTGTTTCAGCTTTTTTGCCTGAAAACACGGTTGCTTTATAGACATAATTGCCTTTGGCAAGTCTGTCATAATCCAAAGTACGGAGATAATAGAAAATCGACAACATATCGAATACCGGTCCTGACGCGGTAAGCGAACTTTTGAGCGCTTTCCATTTACCGTCGCGAATTCTGTATCTCACCACATCTCCCTTGGTGACACCGCGCATTTTGGTATAGGATATTTCATCACGGCTGTACTTGCCTTTCTCATGTGTGATTTTTTTATATGAGACGGGATCAAGACCCTCAGTTTTCATGGTGCATAGCAACGTGTCGCGCACTTCATAAAATCTGTCGGCCCATGGTTTGGTTTTGGCCGCAAGAACAACATCGTAATTATTCCCTTTATGTTTCAAGGTAAGGGTGGCGTCACCGGCGTCCTTATGTATCAATCCCCACTTGTAACTGATCACATAATGCAGTTTCTCATTGCTGAAATTCACCGCCAGACTCATTCCGCAATACAGGGAAAATACTATCAATATCAAAAGTGCCTTTTTCATATATGTCTCGTCTTATAAGTAGCTAATAATTTAGATAACACAGCATAGGTATGGTTTATTACCGCACCTAATAAGAAAGGGAGAATCATGTGACCATGTTCTCCCTTGCGAACGCTTGAATCAGTCAAACGTAAATCAATAGTACTTTTTCAGTTCTTCCTCCAAGGATGCTGCCGGAGTGACACCGGAAGTGCGCCATTTCAGTTCGCCATTCTTGAAAATCATCAATGTCGGTACGGAACGCACATTATAAGCGCGTGCAAGTTCCTCGTTCTTGTCAATGTCTATCTTTACGATCCGTGCGTTGTCGCCCACGGTCTTGGCAAGATCTTCCAATACAGGATGCATCATCTTGCAAGGTCCGCACCAAGTGGCGTAGAAATCAACCAGCAACGGTTTTTCGGAAGCTATCAAATCACTAAACTTTTCCATATGTAATAATTCCTAATTTGTTCTCGATGGTATAACGTTTTTTTGATGCTTTCTGTTTGAAAATAGTGTTTGCGGATTTTATTATATGGAAAAATCATGCTATATTTGCCGGACAAACCAAAAACACAGTTTTGTATACATTTCTAATCACACCACCCTAATCTATAACATGAAAAATATCAAACTAAATCCCAACCCGGTGATCCGATATCTGGATAAAATGCCGGAAGAGTTCCGCAAAGCGGACATAATCCGTTATATCAAGGAGCATGACATACGGATGGTCAATTTTATGTATCCTGCTGATGACAACCGTCTGAAAACTCTGAATTTTGTGATCAATTCGGAGGAATATCTCGACAGCATCCTAACGTTCGGGGAGCGTGTGGACGGATCGAGCCTCTTCCCGTTCGTCAAAGCGGGAAATTCCGACCTTTATGTGATTCCCCAATACTCAACAGCATTCGTCGATCCTTTTGCGGAGATCCCCACACTGACAATGCTATGTTCGTTCTTCGACAATAACGGGGATCCGCTGGAGTCATCGCCCGAATATACATTGCGCAAGGCTGTGGATTCATTCCGTGCAACTACCGGAATGGAATTTTACGCCATGGGTGAGCTTGAGTATTATGTGATTTCCGACGATCCCTCGGTGTTCGAGGCCACCGATCAGAAAGGATATCATGAATCGTCTCCGTTTGCGAAATTCAATGAATTCCGCACGGAATGTATGGATTTGATAGCGAAGACGGGAGGACAGATCAAGTATGGTCACAGCGAAGTCGGGAACTTTACGTTAGGAGGCAAGATATTCGAGCAGAATGAGATAGAATTTATTCCTGTGCCCGGCATTGAGGCCGCCTCGCAACTGATGATCGCAAAATGGGTGATCCGTACATTGGCTGCTCGGAAGGGTTATGACGTGACATTCGCTCCTAAAATCTCGGTGGGAAAGGCTGGCAGCGGTCTGCATATTCATTTCAAGATAATGAAAGACGGTCACAATATGATGATCGAGAACGGCAAGCTGAGCGATGTGGCAAAAAAAGCCATAGTCGGAATCCTCACTCATGCATCGGCCATAACGGCCATGGGCAATAAGGTTCCGACAAGTTATTTCCGTCTTGTTCCCAATCAGGAGGCTCCGACTTCCATCTGTTGGGGCGACCGCAACCGATCGGTATTGGTACGCGTACCGTTAGGGTGGACAGGAGGCCGGGACATGTGTTCGCAGGTGAATCCCCTTGAGCCGGCGGGCAATGCGGATCCGGAACGTCAGACCGTGGAATTGAGAAGCGCCGACGGATCAGCCAACATTTATCAGCTGATAGCCGGCATCATAGCCGCGGCTCGTTCAGGTTTCGAGATGCCCGACGCACTCAAACTCGCTGACGAGCTTTACGTAAGCGTGGATATACATAAGGATAAAAAGAAACTGGCAATGCTTGCATCGTTGCCCGACAGTTGTTATGCTTCATCCGAGGCGCTAAAAGCCGACAGAGAGGTGTTCGAGGCGTACGGAGTCTTCTCGCCGGACATGATCGACAGCATAATCCAGCGCCAGCATGACTATCGCGACAAGCATTTGAGAAGCGATGTGGAGGACAACCGCGACGAGATGCTTCAGATGGTGCGTCGTTACTGGCATTGCGGATAACACGTGAATATGAGTGATAAAAACATAAGATATTCCAGATTGACAACTCTTCCGGAAATAGGTCCGGAAGGGTTGTCTTTATTACAGGAATCCCGTATAATGGTAATCGGTTGCGGAGCGTTGGGTTCGATGTGCGCCATGTACCTCGCGGCATCCGGAACGGGAAACATAACTATAGCGGATTTTGATACGATAGATATCAGCAATCTTCAACGCCAGTTGTTCTTCACTGAATCAGAACTTGGAAAGTCCAAAGCGTCGGCATTGGCCGAGCGTATGAGGTCGATCAATTCAGAGATACGAGTGGAGGTAATTCCTAAAATGATAAACCGACAAGAAGCGTTAGGCAGATTTTCGGAACACGACGTAATTATAGATGGCAGTGACAATCCGGCCACCAAACTGATGACGGACTCGGTCTGTGCTGAAATCGGCAAACCGTGTGTCATAGCAGGAGTAAGAGGCTTCGAATGCCAGGTCATGACATATGTCCCCGGTTCGGTGCGATATTCGGATGTGTTCGGAGATTCCGTAGCCTGTTCCGGCATGACGCCGTGCAGCGTCGGGGGCGTCCTCGGACCCGCTGCCGGAGTAGCGGCAAGTATTCAGGCATCGGAAGCAATAAAGCTCGTAACAGGTGCCGGAACACCATTGACCGACAGGCTTTTTGTCCTGAATTTGCTTGATATGTCGACGGATGTTTACAATATGTGATTGAATATGGTTTGCAAAATGTCCGTTTGATTGGATAGTAGTTAGTATGGAATAGAATTGACGCTAAGACATGAATGAAATTATTAAAATATCGCATTACTCGGAAAAATCCGCCAGAGTGACTGTCGGGAACAAGCTTGTCGCTTCGAAAGCCAAGCCGGGTCAGTTCGTGATAATCAAGTTCGATCCCAAAGGGTTGAGAATACCTTTCCCCATAGTGGACTGCCGGCCTGTGGAAGGGGAGCTGGACGTAATCATACATCGTGCCGACGGTCTTGACGAAATTCTGCCTTTGATTCAGGAAGGGGGAGTATTGCCGGATCTCCTCGGCCCCTTGGGAACGCCTGCGGTTATTGAAGAAAACAAAACAGTTTTGTTTATAGGCGATGGATCGGGATTCGTGCCATTGTTACCGTTGATCAAGGCCTCGCGCGACCGAGGATGCAAAGTTTTGTCCATAGTTTCCGAGCAGTCGTCGCAAACCAAGTGTCTTCTCGGTGACATCAATTCCATGTGCCATGAGCTGTCGGTTGCCAGCGAGGATTCCGTGCCGCAGATAATGCGGCAGTGGGTAGATTTGTTCCATCCTGACAAAATAATCTGTTCGGGCCCCACACTGCTTGTGAAACATCTTACGGAGATAGCCAGGGCACATGGGATTCCGGCGGAATGCGTCCTTAACATGTTGATGATCGACGGCATCGGAATATGCGGAGTCTGCAGGGTGATGGTGGCGGGAAAGCAAAAGCAGACATGTATCGACGGACCCATTTTCAACGCCTGGGATGTGGATTTTGATTATATTTTGAACAGACAAAGATCCTTCGTATGAAATCCGATATAAATGAAATATTTGATCGCGGCCGCGACGAGGAGTGGCGCGTGGAATTGCGCAAGACCCTTACCCCCAAGCAGCGCACGGCCATTCCG
>USIY01000145.1 GCA_900554845.1 uncultured Bacteroidales bacterium
AAGGGTACAACGGTTTTCGAGACCGTCCCGTTCGACCGCTCCGGCATCTTTCCTTAAGCGATTGCGAGTGCAAAATTAGAGATTTTTTCTGAGTTTACCAACTTTTTCAAGATTTTTCATTACTTTTGTTGTTGTACTTATATATTCGGCACTCATAATGTTCTGAAATTCACATGAACTGCGGATGCTTTTGATATAACCCAAATCAATAGGCCATGGAAAACAATCGTATCATACCTCCGTCTGAACTTATCATCAACGACAACGGCAGCGCGTTCCATATCCACCTGCGTCCGGATCAGCTGCGCGACAACATTATCTTCGTGGGAGACCCCGGAAGAGTCGACATGGTAGCGTCCTACTTCGACTCCATAGATTATGATGTACAGTCCCGCGAATTCCACGCCATAGGCGGCACATACCGGGGCATGCCGGTGATGTGCATAAGCCACGGAATAGGACCCGACAATATCGAAATTGTTGTGACGGAACTTGACGCTCTCGCCAACGTCGACTTCAAGACCCGCCAGGTCAAACCTGCCCATCGCACGCTCAACATTGTCCGCATCGGCACTTCGGGTTCGCTCCAGGAGAATCTTCACCTCGGAGATTATGTAATCGCTGAAAAAGGAATAGGATTCGACGGCATACTGAACTTCTACGCCGACCGCGACAAAGTCTGTGATCTTGAATTTGAGGACAAGTTCGTGAAGCACACCGGATGGGACAAGACCTGGCCGGCGCCTTACGTCGCGAACGCCAACCCTGAATTAGTGGAGTCCATCGGTCGTGACGACATGGTGCGGGGATACACTATCGCGGCAGTAGGTTTCTATGCTCCCCAAGGTCGTCAGGTGCGTCTTAAACTTAAAGATCCCGACCTCAATTCCAAAATCGAATCGTTCCGTTACGATGGGCGCCCCATCACGAACTTCGAGATGGAATCGGCATGTCTGCAAGGGATGAGCCTTTTGTTAGGACACCGTGCCATGACCGTGTGCTGCATCATCGCCGAACGTGTAGCGAACACAGCCAACACCGAATACAAGCCTCGTCTTAAAGATCTGGTCAAAACCGTTCTGGACCGATTTGTAGAATTTAAGCCTTAACACATCCTCCCTACGCCCCGTGCTATGCAAGTTCGTAACGTGCGCCGGGCAATTTATTGATTATTCCGTCAAACTCCATCTCCGTAAGGTCGGCAATGAGATCCTTCATGCTGACCTTGACGCGCATATGGAGTTCGTCGACGCTAAGCGGACGTCCCTCATGTTTAAGATGAGCGTAAATCTCCGCCGGAACGCCCTGCAGTTCCGGGAAAAGATTGCGATGCTTCGGGACGCTTTTCAGCACTCCGGGCGCCCAGCCGGTACACCGCGCCACATCAGCCGCGCATGTCACAAGATGCGCCTTGTCCTGATTTATCAACAGATTGCAGCCGCTGCTCGCCGAGTCCGAGACACGCCCCGGCAACGCCAATACTTCTCGATTGTTGATGAACGCCTGATTGGCGGTGCTCATGGCTCCTCCCTTTATCTCCGATTCGGCCACAAACGTTGCTCCGCACAATCCGGCTATTATGCGGTTTCGTTCAAGAAAATTCCTTTGATAAGGTTCCGTTCCGGTGGGATACTGTGAAACTATGGCGCCACCGCTCTCGACGATCTGCTTGGCGAGGGCGCGGTGCTGCGCAGGATATATGCGGTCAAGTCCATGAGCAACTACCGCAACGGTGGGAAGATGGTGGGCCAACGCCGACTTATGGGCCGTGGCGTCGATGCCGTACGCGAGTCCGCTTACAATCAACAAATCCGGATAATACACCGCCAGATCTTTCACCAAACTCTCTACAAACCCCATACCGTAGGCCGTCGCCCGTCGCGTTCCCACGATTGCCAACGCAAACCGGGGGTCGAGATCTGCTTCACCAAGCACATACAGCATGACAGGAGCATCATGCAATTCCTGCAACAGACATGGATATCCTTCATCTCCTATGAACAACCCACGGATATGATGACACTCCATAAACTCCACTTCCCGACGGGCCCGCTCCAATGCCTCCTGCCGCTTTACAGGATCAAAACGCAAGCCCTCCCCCGCTCCGATACGCGTCATCAAACCGCCCATTCCGGGCTTGAAAAAATCAGCGTAATCATATTCCACATCGATCATGGCGCGCATAACATCGGCCGTCATTCCGGGAGTCATGGACAACCCGACCTTATATATCAACCGTTCGCGCTCTTCCATGGGAAAGTTCTGTTAGGAGGTCAACGGATATATGTCAACGGATATATTTAGAGAACACTGCGGCAAGTTCATCGCCACGCGACAGTTTACCGTCCTTCAGCACCACAACTATCACCTGTCCTTCCGCGCATACCTCCCCGTCAGAACGTATTATATCCTGGTGGAATATGAACCTCGGGCCCTTGCGCTCCAACCGTAGGCAGCTGATAAAAGTATCGCCTCCGCGCAACGAAGTCTTGTACTCCACCTCAATCTTGCGCACCACGGCGTCGATCCCCTTATTATGCATGGCTATAAACGACAATCCGGCGTCCTGACAGAACTTATGTCGAGTATGCTCCATGTAATGAAGATAATTGGCATTATTGACTATCTCTTCGCAATCAAGCTCATAGTCCCTGACCTCCATATCCATTATGAAGCAATATTTCTTGTTCGTGTCCTTAAGAATCCTCATAAGTCTTGAAGTTGATATTGGGGTTTATTGTTTATGGTTTATTGTTTATGTTTTTTGGGTTAGGGAATTTCGTGCAAATTTAGCAATTTTATCGAAACTGTCAACATTCATCGGCACCCAAAGAAACCCCGGCATGCTGTCCTTAAGCTCCACGAATCCGGCGTCGCCGCGTATAGACCATCCCGTGACATTGCATTTGCCGAATCGTTCCTGTCTCAAAACTGTGTATTCGGGATCCTGACCGTCATTTTCCTCCTTCTGCTTCTCCAACAGAGTCACAACAAGAACATCCTCCTCAATATCCACTGCATGCGGCAATACATTGACAAAACATTCCCGGCACAAAGCATGGTTGTAGTAGCACATTGCCAGTGCCATCGGCAACATTATCAGCAGCACCATCAGCCCCAGGATCGCCCAACGGACATCTCCCAGAAGAACAGCAGCCACAAAACCGACGAGAGCCAGCGCGACTCCTCCCCATATCCACCAGTGAGCGAACCGCCGCATGATTTCGCGTCCGAAACTTCCGGCAGGCATCTTAAAGACAGTCCTCTTTACCTCAGTCATCATTTATTGCCGTCACGCGCCGACGATTCCCGAAGATATGTGGCATGATTCAGTTCACGGATTCGCTGTACATAACCCGTTCCTTGCTGATTGTACAGCAACGGCATGTCTATATATTTGTCTCCGTTACCCTTATGAATACCGAACACTTCATCGCGTTTCCTTTTGGCTTCCTCCGACAATGGAGCATGACCATTGGGCAATGTTCCTCGCAATTCGGCGTCCACACCGTCGGCGGTGTTTCGTACGGCCCTTATCTCCGACACTGGCGGATAACCGAGCCCGGTCCACATTATATATTGTTCGGCGACAAATTCAGGCGTGACCGAATCAGATGATTCCACAGGCACACAACCTTCTATGGCCACTGTGGCAGTGGATTTATAACGGGGAATGAAATCCTGGTCAACCACCCATCGGTCGGGGCCGTGGCTGTAGTCGCGCTTGTTCAAGTCATGATAGAACGAGCGGCTTACAGTTTCGGTAAGCACTTCCGGAGTGATCGATCGATCATCGGCATACGGAAGCAGCAGACATTCCGCATTAGCCTCGCGTACAAAGCCGTAACCCTCGTTCGGACGGCCGGAATGGCTGTAATTGGTCCGCACCAACATGTGTTGCTTGGAGTCCTTGAGGTCGAACCTTCGGTAACTGTGATTGTTCACCTCAAAAAACGCTCCGTTGCCCGTCGCGTCAATCACACCGAAATTCGCCTCCACTCCCATCGGACGCTTATATGTGTCAAGCAACCGGGCGAAATCATCCACAGTGCGGCATGTCTTCAGAGCCTTGGTCATAAGGATGCCCTCTTTATCCATTTTTTTGGCCGGCACCTTGTCGTCCTTTATATTATATGACGCTGTGTTCATCACGGCAAATCCAGCGTCGTTCATGCCCATCCAGGCCTCCTTCAATTCCTTGTCGCCGGCATTGAACAAAGCCGTATAGCCCATCTCCTTGCCGTTGGCGGGAACGTGTTCCACCTTATTGTCGATGGTGCTGGTGTCGCGGTGTTTCCACAGAATGGGCCGTCCGGACGGATTGAGTTCCGCCCCTATGATGGCCGACGTACATGCAGACGCCCGCGGAACCGTCAGGCCCGCGAGCGTCATTGCCGTTATTGCGATTAATCTTAACTTTTTCAATCCAATTTATGTATTATGAGGCCCGAGCGCAGTTTTGGCTCGAACCAAGTGGTTTTGGGAGGCATGATGTTCCCCGAATCGGCGATATCCATCAGTTGCTTCATTGTGACGGGATAAAGCGCCAATGCCATTGCCATCTCCCCTGAATCCACACGGCGTTTCAATTCCTCCAGACCACGGATGCCTCCCACAAAGTCGATGCGCTTGTCGGAACGGAGGTCGGTGATGCCGAGAAGATCCCGAAGAATCAGATCGCTCGACACCGTCACGTCAAGCACTCCGATCGGATCATTGTCATTGTACGTTCCCTCTTTGGCGGTCAAGGAGTACCATCTTCCCTCCAGATAAAGCGAGAAATTATGCAGACCCACGGGGTGATACGTATCTACACCCTTGTCCTCCACAATGAAATTCTCAGCCAGCTTGCCGAGGAATTCAGCCGGTGTCATTCCGTTCAGGTCCTTCACCACACGGTTATAATCGATTATGCGGAGATGCGACGCCGGGAACGCCACAGCCATGAAGTAATTGTACTCCTCGTCACCGCGATGCTCGGGATTGTTCCTGGCTTTCTCGGCTCCAACCAGAGCCGCCGCGGCGGAACGATGATGACCGTCGGCTATGTACATGTTAGGAATCTTCGCGAATTCCTCCGTGATTCTACGGATCATCTCGGCATCGTCCACAACCCACAAGGTATGACCGAACGTATCGGGAGCCACAAAATCATACTCTGGCTCCTTAGCGGTAACGGCATCTATGATCTCCTGCAACGCCGGATTATCAGGGAAAGCGAAGAACACCGGCTCAATGTTGGCGTTGTTGCAACGCACATGCTTCATGCGGTCCTCCTCCTTGTCACGACGTGTAAGCTCATGCTTCTTGATGCGGCCCTCCATATAATCCGGAACCCATGCCGCAACCACAAAGCCATACTGCGTCCTGCCGTCCATGGTCTGGGAGTATATGTAATAATTCTCTTTCTCATCCTGACGGAGCCATCCGTTTTCCTGAAACTTTCTGAAATTCTCAACCGCCTTGTCGTAGACACGGGGATCATGCTCGTCAAATCCGGGTTCGAAATCAATCTCAGGCTTAATAATGTGATAGAGGCTCTTGGGATTCCCCTCCGCCTCGATGCGTGCCTCCTCGGAATTCAGCACATCGTAGGGACGGCTCGCCACTTCCTCCACCAATTCCTTGGGAGGACGCACGCCTTTGAACGGTTTTACTTTTGCCATGTTTTTATGATATTTGATAAGGTCTTAGAGTGTGTTGAGTTTTAAATCAAATTAAGATTGAGAGGCTTTTTTGAGAAGATTTCGCAAGTAGATGAGGGAGCAATTGCTACATTGCGACCGAAGAAACTTGGCGAACCTTCAGCTCATCGACCAAAGGGAGATAAATCAGCCAAAAAAGACCTCAAGATTAATTTGAAGTATTACTTCTAACACCCTTTATTGTTAAAACGGTTTAAAACTCAACACACTCTTAATTCAAGAATGTTTATTCAATCTTCCTCCAATGCGTCATACCATATCTGTCTCTATACACATCTCCGAGCCCACGAGACCTCTCTACATCTCGTATGC
>USIY01000146.1 GCA_900554845.1 uncultured Bacteroidales bacterium
ATCAAGAAGAAGGTCGAGATCCACGGCCGTCACAAGAAGCAGTCCGGCGGCCACGGCCAGTTCGGCGATGTGTGGATCGAGTTCCGCCCCATCGGCGATACCAACATCGATTTCGAGTTTGAAGACGCGGTTGTCGGCGGCGTCGTACCGCGCAACTTCATCCCGGCCGTTGAAAAGGGTCTGCGCGAGTGCATCGCAAGAGGTCCTCTCGCCGGTTATCCGGTCGTCGGTCTCAAGGCGACGCTGTATGACGGCTCCTATCACCCCGTAGACTCCAGCGAAATGGCGTTTAAGACCGCTGCTTCCATTGCCTATAAGAACGGCATGCCGCAGGCGAACCCCGTTCTGCTTGAGCCCATCGGCGAATTGAAGGCTACCGTGCCGGACGCTAACATGGGCGATATCATGGGCGAAGTTAACAAGCGCCGCGGCCGTGTGCTGGGTATGTCCCCGGCAGAAACCGTCGGCTATCAGACCGTAGACGCCGAAGTGCCGATGGCCGAAATGTACGATTTCAGCACCTATGTGCGCCAGGTCACGCAGGGTAGAGGCAGCTTCACGTTTGATTTCGTGCGCTACGAAGAAGCCCCGCAGAATGTTGCGCAGAAGGTTATTGAGACCGCGAAAGCCAACGGCGAGATTGACTGAATAAAACCATGACAAAAAAGAGACAAAAGATACTATCAATCTTGATGTAATTCTCTTTAAATGCAGCAATAGCATACGTGTGGTACGTAATCCATTCTAACTTCACGAATAAAGCTAAGGCACAACCTACGGATTTTCCTCCGTAAGTTGTGCCTTTTTCTCAACTGTATCGTTCAAATGCTTCTTTACATAGAGTTAACCGCGTTCCGCCTTAAAGTTAAAGCGGAACGCGGTTGCTTACTCTACACTGATTTTCAAAGGTGCCTGCATCTCTTTCCAGTCACCGTCACTCTTCGCCTTTGGAATTTTGCTTAGAGTGATAACCATGTGCCTTTCTCTGCGGACTCTACAATAGCATCCAGCAGGTGCTGGTTTGCCTGTCCATCCTTAATATTGGCAGCAAGACCATCACCGGTGCCGTTCACAATGTCTGCAAAGGACTGCATCTGATCGGAGAAATACTGCTGCGGAATGGGCAGATGGTTGAAAACATGGGCATCGGCATTGATGTCTCCGGAGCAGACTTCAATTTCGTCAATTCCGGCAGGTGTGGCATCCAAGCTGTAGACAATGGCACCCTCACTACCGTAAATCTCCATACGCTGATAGTTACCGCGGCCATAAGCAAATCGGGTAATCTGGAAGCTGACAGAAATCTCATCTTCCATATCCGCCATGTAGTTGCTGAAATCGTCTACATCTACTTTTCCGACGCCTTTGCCGTCCAGCAACGGACGCTCGTGTACGTAAGTACCGGTATGTCCCACAACACGTGTATATTCTTTGTTCGTCACAAATCGTACCAAATCCAAAGCATGGCTTCCCAGATCTCCCAGAGCACCTGTACCCGTTCTGCTCTTAACATAGCGCCACACTAAGGGGCAGTTGGCACGGGGCAATCCCCACGCCTGAAAATACTGCATATTCACGTGATAGACACGCCCGATCTTGCCCTGCGCAATCAGATCCTTGGCATAGCGGGCAGCAGCCTTGAATCGGTAGGAGAAGCACACCATATTCTTGACATTCTTCTCCTGAGCCGCCTTGGCCAGTATGTCTGCTTCCTCTGCGGTCAGAGTGATGGGCTTTTCCAGGTTAAACGGCTTGCCGGCTTCCACGGCAGCCATTGCCACCTTGAAGTGGGCGTCATTAGAGGTGCAGATATCCACTGCATCAACAATGTCACAGTTAACCAAATCTCGATAATCCGTAAAACGGTACTGCGGAGGAATCCCATACTTCTCGCCAACGGCTTCGAGCTTTTTCTCATCAATGTCGCAGATGGCCACCAAGGTCAAATCGGGACTCTTGGCAATACCGGGCTCGTGCACGCCGCCCCAGATAGCTCCTACGCCTACAGATCCTACGCGAATAACTTTCTTTTCCATGTTGATCACAACTCCTCTAAATTAAGTTATAAATTAAATAAAATTAATTTATTTTTTCCAGAATCATTGCAGAGAAGGGAGGAATTTCCACCACGGTGGCATTCTGAGCCCCTTCAAAGGCCTTTTCACTTAACAAATCGCGGACGTGATTTCCCGACAGCGTGTAGTTTTGGGGACAATCTGTGTTGTTGATTACCGTCACCAGAAGCTCTTCCTGCAATTGGCGTTCCATAACAAACAAATCTCCCTGAGAACGGAATCTAACGGTTCCCTCCTGCAGTGCTTTTCTGGTTTTTCGCAACCGCATCAGCTTCTGATAGTGCGTCCGCAAATCCGTATTCCAATGAGATTCCTCCCAGTCGAACGCCTTACGGCAATCCGGATCGTTCTCACCCGTCATACCAATTTCCGTGCCATAGTATGTGCAGGGCATACCTACAAAGGTGAACAGGAAAGCCGCCGCGTTTTTCAACCGCGCCGTATTCCCTCCGCTGACCGTAAGGAAACGGGCAGTGTCGTGGCTGTCCAGCAGATTGAGCATAGAGTCATTGGCCGCATCGGAATAGCGCATCAAATTTTCCGTGAGAATCTCCTGAAAACGCTGAGGAGCCACTGCGCTCTTGGCAAAGTACTCCACTGCCGCGCGCTGAACACCATAGTTCATCACGCCATCGTACTGATCCCCCTGAAGCCATGCTTCCGAATTGCGCCAGAACTCTCCGATAATCAGTGCGTCGGGATTGATCCCCCGAACGGTCTCCCGGAACTCTCTCCAGAAATGGGAGTCCACCTCGGTGGCTACATCCAGTCTCCAACCGTCAATACCCATGCGGGTCCACTTGGCCACGGCTCCCAGAAGATATTCCTTCGCCTGAGGATTTTCCGTGTTCCACTTGGGCATACAGGACGTTCTCAACTGTTCTTCAGATAAATTTTTCAAACCGGGGTGTCTGGGGGCATAGGGAGTGTCTCCGAAAGAATCGAAATTCAAAGGATCAAAACTCACCGGAAATTCTCGAATGTAAAACCAATCCCGGAAAGGAGATTCCTCTCCGTGCTCCACCACATCTTGGAACTGCCTAAAACCTCCGCCACAATGGTTGAACACGCCGTCTAAAATCACTCGGATGCCACGCTTATGAGCCTGATTAATCAGCTCCACCAAATCGGATTCATCGCCAAAATGAGGATCGATGCGCGTATAGTCCACGGTGTCATACTTGTGGTTGGAAGTGGCTTCAAAAATCGGGGTCAAATACAGGGCGTTCACTCCCAATTCTTCCAAATAGGAAAGCTTTTGGGTAATACCCGGCAAATCTCCGCCCATAAAAATCTGTCTGTCCGGCGCGGTGCCCCAAGGCGCCACATTCTCCGGAGAAAGCTTAGGGTTTCCGTTGCAAAAGCGCTCCGGAAAAATCTGATAGAACACCGCACTGTTGACCCAAGATGGCTTTTTATGGATGTCAATGCGGTTGATAAACGGAAAATGGAAGTTAACAAAGGCTGAAGATTCATCCTCGTCTATGTTGACCAGTTCCGGCTTTGCGAAACCGCTGTCCCCATACAGCCACTGTTCGTCCCCCTTTTCCAAAAGGAAGTAGTAGGCAACGCGAGGGTCATCTACCGGATACACATAAGAATAGTAATCAAACAGCTCGTCTGAACCTTCCACCTCCATGGGAACTTCCTTGCGGGTGTGCCAGAGGTATTTATTTCCAATGACCAAAGTCACTCGGTCCAAATCGCCCTTCCCCGCACGCAAACGAACCTTGAACTTTTCATAGGAAATGGGAAACGCATAATTGCTGACCGGATTGTGAAATATTGCCTCTCGATTCATGGAATCACTCCTTTACAACAGAATTTTAATCTGATCGGATTCTGCCAGCCGCGTGAACACACAGTCATTTCCGAAGGTACGCTCCGGCAGCAAGATCATTACATTGACGCTCTGGGAATCCACGACAAACTGGCGGCCGTGAAGCACACCGGGATTCAGCCGGACAAAGGTACCCTTGGGAACACGGAACGCCTCAATGGACGCAGGATTCACCTGAAAACTGGAAGGTCCCACAAATATATCAATGTCACCGTCCAGAGGAAGAATTCCCTCGCTGGTAAATCCATGGTATTCCACAGCGGTGATGATTCTCTCACACTGGGACACCCGTGCCACGCATACCGAGGCCTGCATTCTTTCATCTAAACGGAGTGTCGTCAGATCCGGGATGAAGATATTATCCGCTCCGGCCATAGCATCCATCTGCTTAATATGGAGCAAATCCACAAAATCTCCATAGGGACGAAACGCCTCCCGATCCAACGGTTTTGAAACAATCTCTCTCATGGCAATTTTTCCTTTCTAAGATTACAGGCTATACACGCCCTGTTCGTCCGCATCATCAAAAATCATTCCCAGATAACGGGCGGCTTCCCGCAGCACCTTTTTGTAGTTTCCGTAAATTCCACCCACATGATGGATATAAGGCCCAAACATCAGCTTCTCTTCCCACATCTTCCAGTTGTTCGTTTCAAACCACACATAGGTTCCATTGGTTTCGGGTCCGTCTACTCCTTTGCCCTCACCGCCAAACAGATAGTACTTTCCGTCCACATCGTCGAAACGGCATACCGTAATGGGGCCCTTTTTCAGTTCAAACCGTTCCTGTCCCTGGACAAGTCGGGCAACACTGGAAGAATCCTTCAAGGAATACGGGAAGGGACCGCAATGCCACAGCAGCTCCGCGTTGTCGTTCTGCGGATGGCGAATGGTCAAATCCGCAAGGAAACAGGCCTCTTTGCCCAAGGTAACCGCCTGCAACATCGCCATGGTCACCGCTCCGTTGACATCCGTCTCACAGGAAACCGGCAATCCTTCATCAGACAGCTCGCCCAAAGCCATGCAGACAGGTGCGCCTAAAACTGTAACCGCGCTCCAACACTCCATCGCTCCGGCTGCACAGTGCTTTTCCTCCATCAGATCCTGAATGGCCAGTTTAGCTGCTGCAGCTCGCTCCACCGCCTCTTCCTTCATACCGGAAGCATCCATACGTTGCTTTACATTCGCCACGTAGTCTTGTAATCTGGGAGAATTTTCACCGATCAACTGATCCATACGGGCTGCCACTGTGTTAGGAGATATCGGCACCACAGTCACACCCAATTTGGTTGCCAGATCTCCCTCATTGGCCGTCACACTCATAAACGGTTCCGGTCTTGCTCCAAACTTGGCGATTCGCAGATTTTTCACCGCCTTTATAACGGACACCACACGGATAAAGCTGTCAAAGCCATTGCGGAAATCCTCGCTTTCGGTCTCGCAGTTCCAAATATAACTATACTGCACTCCGAACCGGCGCATCACCTTGGTGCAGGCGAACATGCCGCACTGCGTATCTCTTCCTCGGCTTTCGTCGGTGTTAGGCCGCTCATCTCGAGCACCCCATACCAAGGTGGGTACCTTCATCGCCGCCGCTACTCCTGCGGCACACTGCTCTTCACCAAAATCGCAATGGGGGGTAAACAGCGCGTCAATCTTTGCCCGGCGGAATTTTTCCACCACCTGTGTTATTTTTTCCGTTTCGAACAGTATTCCGTTTTCGCATATGTCATCAATATCCACCAGAGTGACCACATCCGGATGAATACCGCGAATAACAGCCATAAACTTTTCCTTTTGCCGCTTGGCCTCCTCCATGCTCAAAAAGCTGCGCTTAGTAGGCGCTACGCCAATCACAATGTTCTGCTTTTTCATATCTGCAACTTCCTCCTATAAAATTCTACACGCTGATCAATTTCCGTATAGTCGATTTCGCCTGTCTTCAAATATTTCTGAACGGTATCCCAATCCGGGATGCCGGCCCGGCCGCCGATGCGGGTGCATTTGATGCAGGACACCGCCGTTGCCAGCCGTGCCGCCTCCTTGGCGGAATAGCCGCGCAGCAGGCCTACCACAT
>USIY01000147.1 GCA_900554845.1 uncultured Bacteroidales bacterium
CATGTCTATAGATTTACGATAATGTTCTATGGATTCGTCATAATCACCGTTGAATTTTTCAGCCGTGGCGAGTCGGCTCAACGCCGCGGCGTGTTCCTTGCTGTCAGGAGCCTTTTGTTCGTAATAATCCAAAGACAATCGGTATTCGTGCTTGGCTTCCGCATGGCGTTTCATCGCCGAAAGGGCGTTTCCTATTCCTTTACGGCATTCCGCGACAGCCGGATCTGATTTTTCGGAGGGGTGACGTCCATAGTAGTCTATTGCTTTTCTGTAAGTTTCTATGGCTGCTTCATATTTCTTTCCCAGAAAGTCATATACCGCGGCCTTGTATATCCACTGTATATAGTCTTCGGACTCGCCGTTTTCTTTCAGCTCCATTTTCGCCGCCATCATGGCATAATCCGCCGCCGAGACAAATTCCCGGGTGTTGAAGAGAAAAATGGAGTATGATCGGCAGGCACGTATTTTCTGAGTCTCGGTCATGTCCATGTCAAAGGCTTTCAGATAGCATTCCTTGGCTTTGGCGTTGTTGCCGGTGCTCATGTAATATTCGGCTCTGTCGATCATGCATCCAGGCTCGGAACAAGGTAACGTCAGTTCATGCCTATTGTGCTCCTCGCACAATGCCATTGTACGGGTAATGCCTTCAGAGTCGCCTGTCTCGTTGTATATCGCTGTCAGGAAACTCAAGATCTGCTCGTAAGCCTTGCCGAATTTCTTGACTTTTTTCAAAGCGAACTCCCAGCTTTGGGCTGCGTGGTTGAGATTGTCGGCACGGAAGAACATAACGGCGAGGTCATTGCATGACGTGCTGTCGGCGTCGGCGCATTCTTTGGCTATGATCTTGTCAATGTCGGCACCTGTCGCTGTTGCCTTGGAAAACATTTCCTGTGCCCGTTGTGTCTGTGCATGACCGGTGATACATGTGAATATGGAGATTATTATCAATATCAGGTGCTTCGTCATATGTTGAGGTCGGATATAGTGCTTCAATAGATTTAATCGGAGTGGATGCACCGATAACTATTAACTATTGCAAAGTTAATCTTTTTACTTTATAATTCACTAATCTTCCGTAAAATAAATTAATCAAAGATGCAACAACGTCATTGTAATGTAGGGTCTACCGACGGTTCTGTTCGCGACAGTGTTTTATCTGTGTTATCTCTAAGAAACTTAACATATTCAAAATTTGTGTATATACAGTTAAGTGGAAATACGCGACCGCCTATGGGGTCGCCGGCTACCGCGATACCTCCCCGGGGTCACAGAACCAGCCCGCGGGCTGGTTCTGTGACCCCGGGCCAAAATACGCAACCTCTCCGAGGTTGGGAAGTTGCACCGATGGATCAAATTAGCATATATCAGCATTTATTTTCACGATTTCGCAGACATCCCGGGTGAGTTTGTATGATATATTTCAGGGTTATGTGAACCCCGAGTCAGTTTGTACGATATATTTGAGGACTCCGGGGCGCCCCGAGTCAGTTATGCGATCTGCTTCACGACCCCGTAGGCGGTCGTGTATTTTGGCCAAGGGTCGGGGCATCGGCCACCGGCTGGAGCCCCGACCCTTGGTTGTGTCTCTTCGCGTAGCCAGCGACCCTGTAGGGGTCGTGTATTTCTAAGAAAACATATACAGGGGGTAGAGATACGCAACCTCTCCGAAGTTGGGAAGTCGCGTCGAAACCAAACGTCAACGTATAACGAAGTTGGAAAGTCAAGGTTTGAAAACCGCCTTTCCATCGTGTGTGCATGATCAAAAGGACTCGATAGCTTAGTTGCGGTTATCTGTCTATCAATGGCAATAGGCGGGATTCGAAAACTTGTTTGTCAATCAGACGGTAATGCGGGTGGTATGCCACGTTGTATCGTCGGCTGTGATGACAAACGTAATTGCCTGTCGCCAACAGAGAATCTATCCGGCATTTGTCCGCTGAATAGTTTTCTATGTCAGCGGGAATGTCAGATAGAATCTCGTTCCATTCGGCCGACCATTCTTCAATTGAAGGAAATTTGATTTTTGCCGCGCTTTCCAAGAAGGCGCTGAAAAAGATATCTTCGGATACGACCCCCTCTTTGACAAGAGAAAGATTAACGCGGTAGAAATTCTTTCCTGCGCCTGCGGGTTCATAATAGGGTAGGGATGATGTCTCCATCTTTTCGATTTCTGTACGCAAATATTTTCTTGCCGCGGCTGTATCCGCTACAAGATGGCCCGGCCCGAATCTGTCCTGGAAAAAGCTTTTGTAAATGTCCTGTACGGTCGATTGTGGATATTCGCGGAGCATCTTTCGGATAACGTCATGATATACGCCTTGCGGCAGAGCACGTCCGGAGATAATCATGATGGCACAGATGGACAATATTGTTCCGATTGTTTTGATTTTCATTTTCTATGGTGGCTATTTTAGACAGCCGTTTACAAAATTATAATATTTGGCACTTCTATGAACAATTTATGGCGAATTTTGTCAATTTTTAGTAATTTTGTGGTACTGAATATAACAATACACCGAACTAATGAAAAACTTAAAGGGAATCGCGGCTATGGCAGTGCTTGCAGCTGTCGCGGCTGCAGGCGTGGATGTAAACGCCGAGGTGAGGCCGGCATCGATGATAGGTGACAATATGATTCTGCCGCAGAATACGGATGCAAAGTTATGGGGAACGGCTGATCCAGGAGAAAAGGTGACAGTGATTCCATCGTGGAGCGGCAAGAAATATGAGACCACGGCCGACAGAACCGGAGAATGGTCCCTGGCAGTCGCCACACCGGAGGGTTCGTTCGCTCCGATGTCCCTGCAGATATATGGAGAGACAGGCCCGGCAAGAAATATACACAATTTGCTGATAGGAGAGGTGTGGCTCGCCTCCGGACAGTCCAATATGGAGATGCCGTTGAAAGGTTTCGACGGATGCATAGTGAAGGACGGTTTCAAGGAGATAGCCGGTTCCAACGCCTATGCCGACAGAGTGAGGTTTTTCACAGTTCCCAATAAACAGAGCTATACGCCTCAGGACGATGTCGACGCTCATTGGACGGTGCCTTCTCCCGAGACTTCTCCTGAGTATTCGGCTGTGGCATGGCATTTCGCCAAGCAGACGTCCGACGTCCTGCAGGTGCCTGTGGGGATAGTTCGCGCCGCTTACGGAGGCTCGAGAGTGGAAAGCTGGCTGCCGGCGGATATTCTGAAGAATTACAAGGACGTGGATCTGGATCCGAAAGCCATAGAGGCATACAATCCCTCGTGGGAACGCCCGTTGTTGATGTACAATGCCATGTTCAATCCCGTATGTAATTATTCTTACAACGGCATCATATGGTATCAGGGATGCTCCAACGTGAACCAGGCCGACACTTACGCCGACCGTCTGGAGACGATGGTGCGTCACTGGCGCAACCAGATAGGGCGCGGTGACATACCATTCTATGCCGTGGAGATAGCCCCTTATGAATATGGCAGCGGCAAGTCGCCCTATCTGCGTCTGGCGCAGTGGGACGCTGTCAAGGCTCTTCCTAACGCCGACATGATATGTATAAACGATCTGGTGCAGCCCAACGAGAAATACAACATACACCCTGGAGACAAGGAGAGCGTGGGCAGGCGTCTCAGCGACTTGGCGCTTAACAAGACATACGGTAAAAAACAGTTCATGGAAGGAAGTCCGCGATACACAGGCCATCGTGTTGACGGCGACAAAATGATTGTGGGTATAGAATCAAAGAACAAGGGCATCTGCAGCAACTACGATATCCGGGGATTCGAAATAGCGGGTGACGACGGTGAATTCTACGAGGTGAATCCGGCGGACGTGACGTTCCTCTGGCAGACGAATGAATTCCAGCTCACCAACCCGAATGTGAAGAATCCAAAGTATGTGCGCTATGGCTTCAGGGACTTCATGCCCGGCACCGTTTTCGGAGGAAATCATCTCCCTTTGATTCCGTTCAGCAGCAAGCTTGACAAATAATGGAATCTAATATGGAAATATTGGATCTTGACAAAGTGCGCGGACAGGTGGAAACCTGGGCACGTGAGGCCGGGCGGATACATCTGCGTTATTTCCGTTCGAACGATCTGCGGATAGACACCAAATACAATTCCTATGATGTCGTGACGCGCGCCGACAAGGAATCGGAGGCGCTGATAATAGGAAAGATCCGCGAGGCATATCCTGAGCATTCAATACTCGCGGAGGAATCGGGAGAACATGATCAGCCGGGACATTGGCGCTGGGTGATAGATCCCCTTGACGGCACTACCAACTACAGTTCAGGACTTCCTATTTTCTGTGTCTCGATAGCGTTGGAGCGCGACGGGGAGTCGGTAGTGGGAGTGGTGTATGCCCCGTACCTCGACGAAATGTTCACGGCGGTGAAAGGCCGGGGGGCGACGTTGAACGGCAAACCAATAAATTGCTCGGTAAAAACATCGCTTGCCGAGTGTGTGGTTTCGACGGGACTTCCCGTGAGTAAGAAGGACAATCCCGACAATAATATGGCCGCGATGGTGCGTGTGGGCCTTGAAGTCCGAGGTTTGCGGCGTCTGGGATCTGCAGCTATGGATCTGTGCTATACAGCAGCCGGTTACCTTGACGCATTCTGGGAATTGGCGCTTCATCGCTGGGATGTCGCTGCCGGTAGTCTTATAGCTTCCGAAGCCGGAGCCCGCGTGGAGTATTATCGTCCCGACAGACCTTATTCGATAGTCGCGGCGCCCGGCCCTTTGTTCGCACCGCTGCTATCGTTGATTGAACCGGAATGATAGATATAGAGGGCTGGATGGAAAAGACCGGGGAGAGGCTCTCGGTCGACGCCAAGACGATATTGCTGAACGAGGGCGACGTCGCCAAAAAGATGTATGTCGTCAAAAAGGGGATACTCAGGTTGTTCCTTTATGACAGTCAAGGCCGGGACATTACTTTCCAGTTCTTTTTCGAAGGGGATACGGTGGCGTCGTTCAATTCGATGTATTACAAGGAACCGAGCCAGTTCAACCTTGAGAGCATAGAACAGTCCGAACTCATAGCCGTGGATGTCGACGACCTGCTTAGATTAAAGAACAGTTCCCCCGAGACCAGGGAAGTGTTTGACCAAAATATCGTGGAACGATTCAGAAAATATCAGCTTCTGTTTCTGTCAAGGATAAAGAATACTCCTCAGGAACTATATGAGGACTTGTGCAATCAGTGTCCCGATCTGATCCAAAGGGTTCCACAACACTACATTGCGTCCTATCTCGGCATAACGCCTGTGTCGCTGTCTCGCATCCGTCGGCGTCGAAATTAACAATTGTTATCGTCGCATGTCGACAATATTCCTCATCTTTGCAGCCGGAATTCAAAGCAACTATTCAAGCAATTATGAAGAATATCTTTATTGTCGACTGGTCGTTGATGCCTACAGGTCTTGCCATGGCGATCACAGGCATCAAAGTACACGTGGCCTCGGAAGGAACGAACCATGAGATATGGCATCAATGGTCGCTATGGCATGTGGTGTGCTCACTGTTGTTTCTGATTTGTATTGTGATGCATGTCAAATACCATTGGGGATGGTACAAGTTATGGTTCAGGAATATACATAGAATGTCCAAATCGGGCGATTCCAACCGAAAGTCTCCGCGACAAAGCAAAGTGACGAAAGTCCTGACAATTCTTATGGCCGCGGTGATAGGCACTGGCGTGGCGTTGTTGTTTATAGAAGGCCCTGCGACTTCGGTCGGCAAGGTGCATTATATTCTTGGATTAGTGTGGTTGATTCTTTGCATAGGACATACGGTGAAACGTTTTCACATACTTAAGAAGTCCTTGCAGCCAAAAATTTGAAAATTCACAACTAAAGGTTTTTGAGATAAATCAGCCAAAAAAGGCCTCAAAATTTCTGAAAGAACATTTTATAATAAATTTTCGTAATAAATTTAAACCAATACTTCGGTTATTTTTTGAGAGTTTGTTAACGGCTCCGAGGAGCCAAGTGTT
>USIY01000148.1 GCA_900554845.1 uncultured Bacteroidales bacterium
TCGCTCAAGTTCTCCATATTTCCAGTATCGCCCACAGCGTCCCCAAACCATCAGCTCCCGCCATTTCTCCGTCTTTCGCAACCAACCAATCAAAGAACCGCCACATTCTCCACAACAAAAAATCTAAATTTAGAGCAATGAAAAGGCTGCGTCAAACGCATAAACCAGCGTTTGACGCAGCCTTTCACCCCCACTCGAAAGAACGGGAATCTACCGCTATAGCAGCACCTTGCCTTCCGGAGCGGTCACAGCTTCGCCAAATCCCAAACGAGCGGTGAACCCGCGACCATCGGAACTGGAAACCTCCACACCGGCATCGGTCTTTCTGGCGGAGAACACAACGGTAGAACCGTCCATCTCGGTCACCACGGCCTTGGCGTCATCACCATCGTTCAGGAACACGGAAACCAATGCGTCCTTACCATACTCATATTCAGGAGTCTCGGCACCAGGCTTGGTGACCAGCACACTGCCATCACGCACCCACAACGGGATGGTGTCGAACCCATGGCGTTCATTGCGCCATACACCATGTTCAGAGACCACCTTTTCACCGGTGAACCAGTTGGTCCACGTGCCGGCCGGCAGATAGTATTCCACATCTCCAGAATATGTGAACACCGGTGCCACGAGCAGATCCGGACCGAACATATACTGACGGTCAAGCGTGCGGCACGTCGGGTCATCCGGGAATTCGACGAACATCGAGCGCATCACTGGGGTTCCGTGCAGATGCGGCTGCAGACCCACCTGATACAGATACGGCATCAAGGAAAGCTTGAGCTTGGTGAAAGTGCGGGCCACATCGACGGCGGTTTGCCCCGGTGCGTTGACCACACCATTCTTCTCGTCTTCCTCATCGAACAGCCATGGCACGCGATACACGGTGGAACCATGCATACGCGAGTGGGAACCAAGCAGTCCGAAAGCCACCCAACGCTTGTAGACCGCAGGATCCGGATAGGCACCTTCGAAACCACCAATGTCATGGCTCCAGAAGCCGAAACCGGAGCTGGTAATCGACAATCCCGCACGTAGCGTCTGGGCCATGCCGTTGAAGGTCGACTCGCAATCACCGCCCCAGTGCACTGGCTGCTGCTGTCCGCCGACGGTTGCGGAACGGGCGTACAGACAAGCCTTGCCCTTGCCGTAGGTCTCTTCGATGGCTTCAAAGACGGCCTGGTTGTACAACTGCGTGTACCAATTGTGCATGGAGAGCTTAGGAGAACCGTCATACCAGACCACATCTCGTGGAATGCGCTCGCCGAAATCGGTCTTGATCGCGTCTACACCTTGGTTCAGCAGCTTCTTGACCTTGTTCTTGAACCATTCACGTGCTTCAGGGTTGGTGAAATCCACCAGCCCCATGCCCGCCTGCCAAAAATCGGTCTGCCAGATTTCGCCATTGGCCTTCTTGACAAGGTAGCCTTTCTCCTTGCCTTCCTTGAACATGGAACCACGCTGGCCGATGTACGGATTAATCCATGCGCAGATATGCAGACCCTTATCCTCGTGCAAACGCTTGAGTGTGGATTCGATATCTCCGAAGAAACGCTTGTCCCATTCGAAATCGGTCCAATGGAATTCACGCATCCAGTAGCAGTCGTAGTGGAATGCGCTCAAAGGAATATCGCGTTCGGCCATGCCATCGATGAAGGAGTTGATGGTCTTCTCGTCATACTTGGTAGTGAACGAAGTGGTGAGCCACAGTCCATAGCTCCAGGCGGGCACGTTGGCCGGGCGGCCGACCAGCTTGGTATAGCGGTCAAGAATCTGCTTCGGCGTCGGACCGTAGATCACACAGAAATCGATGGTCTCCCCCGGCACCGAGAATTGCACGGCCTCAGTGTTTTCCGATCCCACTTCGAAGGAGACGTGCCCACGGTTGTTCACCAGCACACCGTATCCGTTGGATGTCATGTAGAACGGAATGTCCTTATAGCCCTGCTCGGAAGCGGTACCGCCGTCCTCATTCCAGATATCGATGGTCTGGCCGTTCTTTACATACGCGCCGAATCGTTCGCCGAAGCCGTACACATTCTCGCCAACGCTGAGATGCAATTGGACTCCGGTGAACACATCCGATTCGTCATAGGCAGAGCCGTCCATGGTCACGCCAAACTCACCTACCGGCTGTGCCGTCACATTGGAAAGCTTGTTCAGATTGAAACAGCCAAGCGACTTTCCCGTCGATTCGGTAAGCACTTTGCCATCTTCTCCGAGGAACGTCAGATTCCATGGAGCGCCCTTGACCACTTTCGCAGTCAAACCGCCAGTGGTCAGGGACACGGTGGCACCATTCTCGCCCACTTCGCCATCGCCGTTGCCTTCCGCGGTTGCGTGCACATATCCGCGACCACCTGGCTCGTCAGCGTTCAGAGGAAATCCCGGATAGTCAGTAGCCCCCTGCCAGTGCCCAGCCCTGACGCGAATCACACCTTCCGCAGGCGAGGTCACATCAATGTCGAACGTAGGTAGATTCAACGTATCGTAACGTCCTCGAATCACCGTTGTCGGTGCCAGGATATTCAGGCTTTCCCCGTCTTCACCGATTCCCAACTCATACGCCTCACGTGCGTACAGTGCGCTAACGCCATCACGAATCATCCAGTAACCATTGGTGAACTTCATTGTTGCTCCTTAAGGATATTGGCTCACTACATTAGTGAAAATAGAACTTTCTATATATAAGCTCCGGGGAAAGAAGAGAACAGGAATCACCGGAGCATTTACATGCCATTCAACTACTTGACAGCACCAGCGGTAATACCACGGGACAGCGTGCGCTGGAAGATCAAATAGAAGATAAGCGTTGGCACGATACTGATCAACGATGCGGCAGCAGTGGTCGTCACATCCATGAGACGGTCACCGGTCAACGAGCTGACCGCAATCGGGATGGTCTGCGTCGAATTATCAATAAGGAAGGCCATCGGGATCATATACTCGTTCCATGTCCAGATGAAGAAGAACACGAGCATGACGCTCAGCGTCGGCTTGGAAATCGGGAACACTATCTTACGGAAGATGGTCCAACGACTTGCGCCGTCGATAGTCGCCGCTTCCAGTATGGATTTCGGGAATGTGCCGTATACCGATGACAAGAGATAGGTACCGAAAGCACTCTGGATGACGGTGAAGATGATGACGATTGCCCATGGCGAATTGTACAGGCCGATCTTCTTGAACATGATGTACAGCGGGTACAGCATGGCTTCCTGCGGCAGCATGTTGGCGAGCATGATAAGCAGGACTATCCAACGACGGCCCTTGACTCGTCCGATACCGAGCGCAAATGCGTTGAACATGGACAGCACCACGGCGAGGATGGCCACGAGGCCTGAAGTCCAAATGCTGTTCCACAGCTTTTCGGGATAGTTGACACGGTTCCAGAACTTCATCAGACCGACGGTGCTGAACTCCTTCGGCCATGACAGCGGCCCCGATGAGTTGTAGTCAGCCGTCGTTTTGAATGCGTTGAGCAACAGCACGATAAACGGGAACAACATGACCAGACCGCCGACGATGAGCAGAATGAGAATCGCCCAATCGCCTGCAGTGCGGTTTTTCTTAACATGCACGGGAATATTGGTTGCGGAAGTCATGGCTCTACTCCTCATCTTCCTTCGCGACCTTCTCCTGAAGGTTCGTGAAGATAACTGCTACGACGATAATGACAACGGTCAGCGCAGTGGCGATTGTTGCGCCATAGCCAACTTGCTGAGACTGGAAGAACTGCACGTAGGAGTAGTACGACGGCACGATGGTGCTGGTACCAGGACCGCCTTTGGTCAGCATGTAGACCGGGCCGAACACCTTAAGAGCAGCGATGGTGCAGGTCAATGCCACCACGAAGATCTCAGGCTTGATGGCCGGCAGGGTGATCGCAAGGAAGCGCTGCCACCAGTTCGCTCCGTCAAGGCTTGCAGCTTCGTAGAGTTCCGGATCAACTCGCTGCAAACCCGACATGAAGATGACCAACGGATAGCCAACCTGAATCCAAATCATGATGAGCATCAGGAAAATCAAGGCAGTATCCGGCTTACCAAGCCAGTCATGCTGGAGAGACCCTAATCCCACAGCTTTCAGCAACGCGTTCAACGCACCATTCTGCGGACGGAAAATCCATCCCATGACCAAGGAGGCGACAGCGATTGGGAGCAGCTGCGGGAAATAGTAGACAGCTCGCATGGTAGAAGCCACTTTCGGCCCGAACTTCTTCTGCACTACGTCGAATACCAGCGATGAGAGGATAAGACCGAGCAGGATAGGAACGACCACCATGGCGATGATCATCCAAATCGAGTTACAGAACGACACCCAGAAAGTGGTGTCCTTCATCAGCCTCACCCAATTGGTCAGACCGGCGAACTGCGGCGGTTTGATGCCTCGGTAGTTGGTGAAGCTGAGATAAATGTTCCAGACAGCCGGAACAATAATGATCCATAGCAGCATCAGGAAGCCCGGAAGCAGATACAGCCAAAATCGATTGGACGGATTGCCAGGAATCCTCGACATCCCTTTTTCTCTGGCAGTTGGCTGCTGGCCGTGTGCCTGATTTTTATTAACGTGAGTGTTCATTAGTATGCCACTTCCCATGATTCGCATCGATCTTCATCTGAGACTAAGATGCTCCGCAATGCGGTTGAGTCGAACAACTTAGATTGCCGCCGTTCCTGGCCACGGTGCCCGTTACTGACGGCAGAAGTGTTGATATAAGGGCCATGGCGCCGCCACGTTCTCAACGACGCCATGGCAATGGTGATTGAGATGTTGAACCGTTAGGTTCAGACTCAGGACTTGACGCCAGCGGCCTCCACGCCCTTGTCGTAGTTATCCTTCATCTGATTGAGCACGTCCTTCACACCGGAAGTACCATTGACCAGTTCCTGCAGGGAAGAATTCAGCTCATCGTAGAAGGTGGACGTCGGCCAATCCGGGTAGAAGCCAAGGGCATTCTTTTCAAGCACGCCGTTGAAAGAAGTGATAAGCTCCTTCGTCTTTTCGTCAGTGATCTTGTCAGGATCAGCCGCAATCGGCAGACCACCAGAGTTGCCCATGAGGTCCTGAACTTCATCGCTCAAAGTGATGTCGATGAATTGCGCGGCAAGGTCCTTCTTCTTGGAGTTCTCTGGAATGACCCAAATGTTGCCGGAAGAGCCGACCACCTTATCGGTATCCGGGAAGGTGGAGAACGTCCAATTGGCATTCTTCATATCGCTCTGGAAACGACCGAACCACCAAGTGCCAGAGAAGAACATCGGATAGGTACCGTTCATGAAGCCTTGTCCGGCATCCTCAGCCTTGGTACCGGTGCAGTCCTTGGAAATATAGCCCTTGGACACCCAGTCCTTGATGGTCTTAGTGGCGTAGGTAGTTGCCTCGCCCTGCCAATCGACGTCGCCATCGTACATCTCGTAGTTCTTGATGAACTTGTCATTCGCCTTAGACAAGACCAGCTGCCACCACAGATGCTGCAGCGGATATTCCGCGACACCTTCGGAAAGCGGGGTCACACCGTTATCCACGAACTTCTGCATTGCAGCTTCGAGATCATCGAAAGTTTTCGGGATTTCGATGCCGTACTTGTCAAACATGTCTTTGTTGTAGTACATCACGACATCTTCGCCGTAGTTCGTGATGCCGTACCAGTCACCGGATCCCATAACGCCTTTGTCGTTGTACTTACCGGTAGCGGCCAAAGAACCTGAGACCTTCTTGTCCCAGTTGTACTTCTTCACGTAATCGTTCAGGTTGCTGAGCAGTCCCTGGCTAGCGAGCAGACCAGCAGTGGCGTTGCCCTTGTTGTATTCCATAACATCCGGCGCTTCATCGGAATTCAGAATCTGAGCAGCGTTCTGACGAATTTGCTCGAAGGATTTCTTCTCAAACTCGACCTTGACTCCGGTCTTCTTCTCGAAGATTTCCATGGCTTTGGCCCACGCCTTGCCTTGTGCACCGTTC
>USIY01000149.1 GCA_900554845.1 uncultured Bacteroidales bacterium
GCCGAAGCATATTTCCGTTATTGTCCTGAAGAGCTTAAGCCAAAACTCGCACGGGCCATCCTGCGTTTCGCCGCCGAATATGGTGTGGACGTAGAGTCGCCGACGGTCCGCGAATACGCCGCCGAATAAGCGGAGATCATCTCATCATATATATCAGGGGCCGCGTAATTGAGATGCGCGGCCCCTGATATATATTGAGATGGTCTTGTCTTATCCAAGTATGGAGATAGCGCGTTTTAGTGCTGCTATGAATGTGTGGACTTCATCAAATGTATTATAACAGGCAAATGAAGCGCGGACGGTGCCAGGGACCCCGAGGCGTTCCATAAGCGGCTGAGCGCAATGATGCCCTGTGCGGACGGCCACTCCCTGCTTGTCAAGCAACATTCCGAGGTCGTAATTATGTATGCCGTCCACATTCAGACTGACAACCCCTTCCTTTCCCGGGGCCGTGCCGTAAATCTTCAGACCGGGAATCTTCACAAGTTCGCGAGTGGCACATTCCAGAAGATCGCACTCATGTGCCGCTATATTCTCCATTCCCGTCTCCTCGATGAAATCCAAAGCCTTTGCGAATGCCGCTATGTCCACAAAATCGGGAGTGCCGGCCTCGAATTTGAACGGAAGATCCGCATAAGTGGTTTTCTGAAACGACACATGCGCTATCATTTCACCCCCGCCTTGATACGGAGGCATGTTCTGCAGCAGTTCCCTGCGGCCATATAGGACGCCCATACCGGCGGGTCCATACATCTTGTGACTGGAGAAGACGTAGAAATCGGCGTCGATGTCGCGCATGTCGAGCTTTATATGAGGGGCTGCCTGAGCACCGTCCACCAATACCGGCACTCCTTGTCCATGCGCATAACGGACCATCTCTTCCACAGGGTTTACGGTTCCCAGCACATTGCTGACATGTGTGAACGCCGCCATGACGGTACGCGGAGAGAACAACGCTCTGTACTGGTCGAGACACAGCTCGCCACGGTCGTCTATATCCACTACTTTCAGCTTGAAACCGCGTTTTTCAGCTATCAGTTGCCAGGGCACGATGTTGGCATGGTGCTCCATCACCGTCAGGATGATCTCGCCCCCTTCCTTGAGAGTCAATCCGAAGGAGGACGCCACAAGATTGATGCCTTCGGTGGTGCCCCGGGTAAAGATCACCTCCTGAATGGATTCGGCGTTGATGTAACGTGCCACCCGGCGGCGTGTCTCTTCCTGCAGATCGGTGGCCTCCTGACTCAAAGTATGCACTCCTCTGTGTACGTTGGCCTTGTGATGAGTGTAGACATCGACTATGGCATCCACTACGCGCCGAGGCGTCTGGCTCGTGGCGGAATTATCAAGGTAAACCAGCGGTTTGCCGGCTACATGTCGGTTCAGAATCGGGAACTGCTCCCGTATTGACGCAACGTCCATAATTTAAGAATTATGACAATTTGAGCAGGCGGCTTCCGCGCCGGCGAAACGTTTCTCCACGAGCAGATGCAGTCGGTCGCGCAAACCCGGGATATCGACAAGGTCGATAACGTCGGCCATGAATGCCTGACGCAGCAAGAGACGGGCCTGCGGTTCGGGAATGCCCCTTGACCGCATGTAGAACACCTGCATCTCGTCCAATTGCCCTATGGCGCAGCCGTGGCTGCATTTCACGTCGTCGTTGTAGATCTCCAGCTCCGGTCGGGCCTCGACACGCGCGGTGTCGGCCGCCAGCAGATTGCGGCACGCCTGGTACGCCTCCGTCTTGACCGATCCAGGCCGCACGATTATACGTCCCGTGAAAGCACAACGGCTTTCTCCGTCGGCCGACATCTTGAACAGTTCGTTGCTGATGCAGTGCGGCACAGCGTGGTTGATCCGTGAATAAGTTGAGACTTTGCGCTGACGGTCCTCTATGGCCATGCCGTAGAGTTTCAAGTCGGCGTTCTCTCCCGCGAAATCGCAATAATATTCATTTCTTGTGACTCCGTTGAACAATGTCATGCCGTCGATCACGACGCGGCTGTCGGCTTCCTGCCTCAGGTAAAGGCTCGAGATCCTTGAAGTACGCTGTGACGATTCCTCCAGATCGTAGTAATGCAGCTCGGCGTTCTTTCCCACATAAAGTTCCACGGTCTGGAGCGTCAGGAAGTTTACCTCCTCGCGCTGCGTATGGTCGCATACCAGGAGTTTCGCCTTGGCGTTGTCCTCCAGAACTATCAGCAGGCGGCGCACAGCCATCAGCGGCTGCGTGGCGCCGAGGATGTTGATGAGCTGCAAGGGATTTTCCAAAGTTACATTCTTCGGGACATACAGCATGAATCCGTCGCGGGCCAGCAGGGTGTCCAGCGCCACTACAGGGTTGCCGAGGTCGGCCAGTCGGCCGTAATACTTTTCTACGAGTCCGGGATGTTCGCGGGCTATGGAGCGGAGGCTGCCCACAAGCACTCCTTCGGGCATCTCGGGGAAATTGTCGGGGATCAGCGTACGGTCGTTCAGGGAAAGAATCGGCGAGTTGCCGGTCATAGGCATGTCGCAGCGGAAAGTGTTTTCCGGTTTGACGTTAATATTGACATCGTCGATGTTGATTCCGTAATCAGGGCCGAGCATTTCCTTGAGGTCGCAGTTCTCGTAATTGTCGGCGCCTTGTTTAGGGAGTGTGACAGAGGCGAGGATATCTGCAGCCTGCGGACGCAGAGCGTTGAGCGCCGGAGCGCTGTGCGCGTCTATGCGTTCCTTGACCTGGTGGTAGAGGTCTATGTATTGTTTCAGCGCACTCATTTGTTCTGCTCTTTAATCCAGTCGTAACCGCGTTCCTCCAGCTCAAGGGCCAGTTCCGGACCGCCTGTCATCACGATGCGTCCCTTGTAAAGGATATGCACGAAGTCGGGGGCAATGTAGTCCAACAGGCGCTGATAGTGAGTGATCACTATTGTGGAGTTACTGTCGGTACGGAGTTTGTTGACGCCGTTGGCCACGATTCTGAGGGCGTCGATGTCAAGACCGGAATCGGTCTCGTCGAGGATGCTGAGCTTTGGCTCGAGCATGGCCATCTGGAAAATTTCGTTACGTTTCTTCTCGCCTCCCGAGAAACCTTCGTTGACCGAGCGCGAAGCCAGTCGGTTGTCCAGTTCCACCACGGCGCGCTTCTCACGCATGAGTTTAAGGAAATCGGTAGCCGACATCGGCTCCTGATGGAAGTATTCCCTCTTTGCGTTGATAGCGGCGCGCATGAAGTTAACCATCGATACTCCGGGGATTTCCACAGGATACTGAAATCCGAGGAAAAGTCCTTCATGACTGCGGACTTCCGGAGCCATATCCAAAAGATTCTTTCCCCTGAATGTGGCCTCGCCCCCCGTGACGGTGTATGCGGGGTTGCCCGCCAATACCATCGAAAGCGTTGACTTTCCGGATCCATTGGGACCCATTATGGCGTGAACCTCGCCGGGATTCACATCCAGATCTATGCCGCGAAGTATTTCGCGACCGTTTATCTCCGCCTTCAGGCCTCTGACTCTTAACATCTCATCCATAGTCCGATCTCAGGTTATATCTTGTGGTTGCCACAATCAATTGACAACCGATAATTTAACTTTTATTATCCCCCCGTTTCCAAAGGTTATCTTTCAACTTAACAAATATGCAGGCTGTTTGGCCTACTTTCAGACTGCAAAATTAATCATTTCACCCCTCAATCGCAAATCATAACGACCTTTAGGGCACAGTCCCGTCCCGATGGCCAAATCATCATGATTCCTTTATACTATCGATCATGCAGGCGTGTTATATAAATATGACTGACACAATGACCCCTGAACAACGCTCGCGTTGCATGTCGGCGATAAAAAGCAACGACACCAAGCCGGAGATGCTTGTACGCAAGTATCTCCACGGCATGGGTCTCAGGTACGGTGTGCACAACAAGAAACTTCCAGGCAGCCCCGACATAGTGTTACGTAAATACAAGACAGTAATATTCATCAACGGCTGTTTCTGGCATGGCCATGACAATTGCAGATATTACCGGCTGCCGAAATCCAACATCGAATTTTGGCAAACAAAGATAAATCGTAACCGCGAACGAGACAAACGGGACATCGAAGCGCTCCGCAAACGCGGCTGGCGCGTAATAGTGGTCTGGGAATGCGAGCTCCGAACCAAAGAACTCCGCCAACAAACCCTGCAGAAATTATTCTTCTCCATCCAACAGCCCTACGTCATCCCGTCAATCGGACCCTCTGTGGCCGCCGAACCCGACGCCCCGTACGGAAACGACATATAAACTCTGCAAAAGAACACGTAATAAAATCTATTCTCCCAGAATTAACCGATAGGGATATCGGGAGGATGAGGGGACGTAATTTTGTGGGAAACAAGAGAGCAGACGGAATTTATATGCTCTTCAAAATTCCCATTAAATGAGTTACAAGAAAGAAAAGGAAGAGCGGCGTGAGGATCTGTTGACGCGGGCCCAGGAGTGCTGGGTGGCGATGGGGAGCTTCAGGGCCGACAGGGACCGTTGCAAACGATTCACTTACGGCGACCAGTGGTGCGACCGAATCAGAGACGCCAACAACAATTATGTCACCGAGGAAGAGATCATGCGGGCGCAGGGGCGCATTCCGCTTAAAAACAATCTTATACGCCGTTTGGTGCGCAATGTGCTGGGTGTGTTCCGCAACCGCTACTCCGGTCCGAAGTACGATGTCCATGACGCAGTGGATATGATTCCCGCCGAAACCATGCGTACACTCTTGAGCCATAACGCCGAGACCAACCGTATGGTGGAACTTTATGCCCGTACAATGGAGGAATTCCTGATATCGGGAATGTGCGTACATAAGAAATGGTTCGGCAGAAAAGGCCACCTAAACGACTGTTGGACTGACGTGGTCCAGCCGGACAATTTCTTCGTGGACTCCTCCGGCCGTGATTTCCGCGGCTGGGACATCCAGCTGATAGGCGAAATACATGACATGTCGTTCCAGGAACTGACCGCGACGTTCGCAGAAAGCAAAGAACGCGTGAATCTGTTGCGAAAATGTTATGAAGACACCGAGACGGGTTCGGTGCGCCGCAACTGCCGTGTATGGGAAGTATGGGAACGATGTCATCCCGAACGGTGGCATTGCCATGACCAAGCCACCGGAAGATGCTGGAAAGTGGACGACGGCAAAGCCCCCCTCCTAATCATGGAGGAAAACAAGCGACGCGAAGCCCTTGGCATCCCACTGATCAAGACACAGTGGTTCATGGACGACGAATGGCGCTGGTGCTTCCTTACACCGGAAGGAGTGGTGATAGATTCCGGCAAAGCCCCTTATAAACATGGAAGCCATCCCTATGTATTCAAAGCCTATCCCTTCATCAACGGCGAAATCCATAGCTTCGTCAGCGACATCCTGGACCAGCAGAAGTTCACCAACAGGCTCATATCCATGTACGACTGGATACTCAAATCCTCGGCCAAGGGCGTGCTGCTGATGCCGGAAGGAGCTTTGCCTGCCGAAACGGACCTCGACAGCATCTCCGAGGAATGGAGCCGTTTCGACGGCGTAATCGTGTTCAAGGCCAAGCCAGGAACTCCAATGCCTCAGCAAATCAGCTCCAACTGCACCGACATCGGCATTACCGAACTGCTGAACATCCAGATGAAGATGATGGAGGACATCTCGGGTGTCAACGGCGCGCTTCAGGGCAAACTGGAATCAAACTCCATGTCCGGCACCCTCTACGATCAACAGACGCGCAACTCCCTCACAGCCTTGGCGGACCTGATGATGTGTTTCGAAGATTTCATCAGCCAGTGCACCGCAGTCGACGCCTCCAACATAATGCAGTTTTACAGTCGCGAGCGCATCGACAAAATCGCGGGCAAAAATCCGACTGCAATTAACGGATAAGCCAACCGCCTACGAAATAGACATTAATTTTGCATCACAAACCTCAACCAATACTTAAAGAC
>USIY01000150.1 GCA_900554845.1 uncultured Bacteroidales bacterium
GGCCTCGATGACGGCTCCATCGCTGTTGATGGTCACCGATACCGTTACCGTGACTTTATGGCGCAATGAAACCTGCGGTTTGGGACATCCCTTGAAAACGCGGCCGGAAGCCACGCCGCTTATGCCTGTACCAACACCTCCGGATCCGGTGTCTCCGTTTTTGCCGTCGGTCACTCCGTTTTTCCCTTCGAAACCCTTGGCCATGCGCGACGACACCGATTTCTTTTCCTCGTCGGTCAGCGTGGGTTCCGTGGCCTTTACGTTCTGTTCCTTCTTGCCGGTTATTTTCTTATCTTCTGGAGGCGCCGGTTTAGGATTCTCTCCTTTCGCCACTTTTCTGGTGTTGTCGATCTCATCGGGTTTGGGATCCCCTTTCACTGCCGGTGCAGGCCGGTCATGATTCACGGCGTCAGGCTCTCCGAGATCCCGCAGCAGTTCTGGCTCCATAAACTTCTCTTCATCGGGAATCAAACCGATTTCAGGAGTGGAATCCAAAGCCAGTTGGCTGTTGTCGTAACTTATATGCCCGAATATCAGCAGGAGAATCAGCAATGCAATGGCGCCCAGCGTAATTGCGCCGGCTGTCAGGGAATCGCGTTTTTGCTGACGGGTCATGGGCGGACCTCCTTTGCTGAAGTGGAAAGAACCATCCTCAGGTTACGTCGCGCCGCCATGTCGAGAATCTCGACCACACGGGCGTAAGTCACCGTGGAATCTGCGTATAGGGCTACGGCACGTGTGGAATCCTGTTTCTGGATGTTGCTCAGTTCGGCGCCGAGCGCGGCCAGATTCACTGGCTTTGGAACGGACAGCAGCTGTGTCGAGTCGTTCCTGTCGGCCACGAGATAGAGGTTGTTCTCGGCGTCTATGTAGACTTCCGTCTGCGGCTTTTCCGATGTCTGTTCCGAACTTTGCGGCAGATTGACGTCGATGGCGCCGGGAAATATGATGGTGCTGGTGACCATGAAGAAGATCAACAGCAGGAATATGACATCCGTCATCGACGACATGGAGAATGTGTCGAGTGACTGAAAATTACGTTTCAAAGCCATGTCAGACAGGTTCGTTGAGAAGGTCCATGAATTCCATTGTGCTGCTTTCCAGACCGTTCATTACGGAATTGATGCGTGCCACGAGGTAATTGTAGGCGAACAGCGCGATAATGCCGACGATCAGACCTGCCACAGTCGTGACCAGGGCCTGATAAATGCCGGACGAGAGGACGGTTATGTTGGCTGACGTGCCGGCGCTTGCCAGTGCGAAGAACGCCTGGATCATGCCGACTACCGTTCCGAGGAAACCCAGCATGGGAGCGCCCGCGGCGGTGGTGGAAAGCCATGGAAGGCTCTTGCCGAGATTGGCCACCTCTTTATTGCCCGTGTTCTCGATGGTCACGAGGATATCGTTCATCGGGCGTCCGATGCGCGAGAGGCCTTTGGCTATCAGGCGTGAGTAAGGGGTGTCGCTTTTCTTGCACAGATTCTTGGCCGATTCGAGGTCGCCGTCGTGAACGAAGTCGCGTATGCGGTCCATGAATGTCTTGTCGCGCTTGGACGCGCGGTTTATTACGATGCAGCGCTCCGTAAATACATAGATCACAACGAGCAGCAGTATGGCGAGAGGAATCATTATGTAGCCGCCGTCCATTATCAGCGACCACAGGGACAGGGTGTTTTGCATCTTGTTTTAATTGACGATGAGATTGGTTTAATAACTTGATTGCGATTAATTGTTCAGGCACGCCAGATATTGGCGGATAGTCTCTCCGATTCCGAGATAGAGGGCGTCGGAGACAATGGCGTGTCCGATGCTGACTTCATCGAGCTTGGGCAATTCCTTTGCGAAATACGCCAGATTCTTTCTGTTCAGGTCGTGGCCGGCGTTTACACCGATGTTCAGTTCAGCGGCTCTTGCGGAGGCGGCTACAAATGGCTTTACCGCTTCTTCGCGGCATATGTCATAATTGTCGGCGTAGGGTTTGGTGTACAGTTCCACGCGGTCGGCGCCGATTTTCGCGGCGGTTTCCACTTGGAGTGAGTCGGCGTCGATGAATATAGACACGCGGATGCCAAGAGCCTGAAATTTTTCAGTCACTTTTTTCAGAAACTCCTTGTTCGCTACCACGTCCCATCCTGCGTTGCTGGTGAGCTGCGTGGGTGAGTCGGGAACCAGAGTGACTTGCGCGGGCAATGTCTCGGTGACAATCTCAATGAACCGTTCGTCGGGGTATCCTTCAATGTTGAGTTCGGTGCGTACGATAGGTTTCAGCAATTCCACGTCACGACGTGTGATATGCCGTTCGTCGGGGCGTGGATGGACTGTTATGCCTTGGGCGCCAAGATGTTCGCAATCCTGAGCGAACTTCTGTACGTCAGGGATGTTCTCGCCGCGCGCGTTGCGCAGAGTGGCGACTTTATTGATATTTACGCTTAATCTTGTCATTTTTATAGGCCAATAAGCAGAATTCGGTATGAAATTTGTATCTTTACGACATGAAAGTACGTTAAAATAATAACAACGCATAACTTGCCTTCAAGCGGACTCTACATGGAGATCCGATGCAAAATTAACAAAAAGATGCGCAAGTAACAAAGAGGAAAGGGAAAATGAAAGCAAAAGAAGCAATATCTCCGGTTTTACGACCGGAAAAAGCGGGAAGGTTGCCTCAGGTGGGGGGCGATACACCGCTTATCGAGGTATTGCCGCGCCTTTTGGAGTCGCCGCGCCATCTTCTTGAAGTGGACGAGGAGGGAGTGGCGATAGGAGTGATAGACCAGACGTCGATGCTGGAGGCCATGGGCAGGATGATAGCTGTTCGCGACGACAGCAGCGTAGTGACTGTGGAATGCACTCCAGGGGAATACAGCGCTTCGCGTCTGTCGCATGCTGTAGAGGACGCCGATGTGCATCTGGTGGATCTCTTCACCGTTCCGGCGGAGGACGGCAAACTGAACGTGACGATGCGCGTGCGTTGCGGCGACCCCTCTTCGGTGGTGCATAATCTGGAACGTTACGGTTATGAGGTGGTCGGAGCGTTCGGCGACACCAGTCGTGACACGGCTGTGGCAATCGAGCGTCTTATGGGGCTGAAGGCCATGATGGACGTATAATAATTATGAACGGAATAGCATTTTACGGCAACCAAAGGCAAGACGCCTATTTGCCCCAGATAGCCCGATTCCTCAAAATGCTGGAGGAACGAGGCGCCAGTCTCTACATGGCCGCGCATTTCGCGGAATATCTTCATAAAAACGGAGTGGAAGGCACATGGACGATATGCAGGGAATTTCCGGCCGGGGAGGTGGAACGAGTGGTCAGTTTCGGCGGCGACGGCACATTCTTGCGCACCGCCAGCTGGGTAGGCTACAATCAGACCCCTATCATGGGGGTCAATACCGGACATCTCGGGTTTCTGGCAAGTTATTCTCTGGACAGTGCTGAAGAACTTGTCGATATACTTATGAACGGACTTGGCAAAGTGGAGTCGCGCATGGTGCTTCGGGTGGAGTCCCCTCATATTCCGGAAGGTTTTTGGCCGTATGCCCTGAATGAGGTGGCTATTTTAAAATCCGATACTTCGTCGATGCTGGACGTTCGCACCTGGGTGGACGGCAATTATCTTGCCGATTATCTTGCCGACGGATTGCTTGTGGCTACTCCTACTGGATCAACAGCATATAATTTGAGTGTCGGAGGCCCGATTTTGGATCCGACGGTAAGCGATATGGCGCTTTCACCCATTGCTCCGCATTCGCTCACCATGCGGCCTTTGGTGATAGGTGGAGACTCGCGTGTGTCGGTCGCAGTGATCAACAAAGCGCGCCGCTGCCGCATCAGTCTCGACGGCCGCCCTTTCGGGATGCCTTGCGTGCAGGACAGCGAAACGGCGCAACCGGCTCTGAACATTACCAAAGCAGGTTTCGCCGTCAATATTCTGCGGCGCCCGGAGAGTCATTTCTCCAATATCCTGCGCAATAAACTCATGTGGGGCCAAGGGCTTATTCCTAAGATCTGAAGACAGCGCTTCAATTATTTATTTCCCCATGGATTCCCGAAGATTCGGTCTTAGGCTTATTTCATGATTTTGAACGAGGCGTTGCGGCGTCCGTCCATCACCTGCATTACGTAAACGCCGTTAGTCGAGACGTTCTCCAAAGGATTGAGTGTGATGCAAGATCCGGAGCTTATGTATTGGGCCATGCGTCGGCCCTGGATGTCGTACACCACGACACGGAATGTGTCGGCCGACGGAACCGTGATTGTCCAGTTGCCGTCGTCTCCGGGCATGGCCAGGATGTCGCGGCTGTCGGCGATATTGCCCGATACTCCTGAATTTTCAACAGCCGCTTTCACGGCGTTGTAGGCGTTGGCCTGACCATGGCCCCATGCCGGATTCTCAGGATCTTTGCGAGGAGCCTTGGCATTGTCGATTATCAATCGTTTTACATCGGCGTATGAGAGGCCGGGATCCGCCTGACGCACCAGCGCGGCGATTCCACATACATGCGGCGACGCCATGGACGTGCCGCTGTTGGGGCAATACAGCACCTCTTTGCCGGTGACAGGATCGATGTAGGATACAGATGCTCTGTGGTACCAGCCGTTGTAGTAGCTGTTGAACGTTGAGGTTATGACCTGGCCGGGCGCGCATACGTCGGGAACGAAACGACCGTCGGTGGTGGGTCCGTAGCTGGAGAAGTAGGATGGAGCCAGAAGAGTACCTCCGGAGGATGTGTCGGACACATATGAACCAACCGACAGAGTGTTGGGACCGCAGGCCATATTGGAGTTGGAACCATTGCCGTCGGGACCGTCATGTCCGTCTTTATACAGATCGGACAGCACCTGGTCGTCGGAGTTCGCCGTATACACATGTATGCGCTGGCCCGGAGTCCCTTTGACCCGTAGGCGTGTGACGAATCTATTGGGATCGGTGGAATTGAGATAACTGTATAAGTCTGCGCAATAATGTCCGTTCAGCTCGCTGACACCCACAATGCCTCCTATGAAGGAATTGGAATAGATGTTTCCGAATTTTGTTTCGTTCAGAAAATCGATGTTTTCATCGTTCGTGTCCAGATATTCATTGATTTTAGGACCTGCCGTAAGATATGTCTCGCGGCCCTGGGGCATCTCCAGGGCAACCAACGGCTCGTTGTTCGGTGTCCCGGCCACGATCATCTCCAGAGTCACGGTAAAGGGTGTGTCGTCGTCGGCCCATACCTGCAGCATTCCTTCGCCTTGGTTGGCCTGGGTGTCTCCTCCTCGCTGAAGGAAAGTCTTTACCTCGCAATCCTCTTCGGTCAGTTCTTTGACGATTGCAATCCTGTCGGCGGCCTCGTTGCCGGCGGCGCACACTATTAGCATGTCGTATTCATCGGCCATGGCGTTCATTGCGGCTACGAAAGGATCGGATCCGTCATGCGGCCCGATATTGTCGCCCCAGGAGAAGTTCATCACGCAGGGTTTGCCCACGGATTCGGCGTAGTCGCCCACTCTGCGGATGGCGTCAAGCATCTGTGCTTCGTATCCCTGTCCAGTGGTGACAATCATTTCGGCGCCCGGCGCCATGCCTCTGTAATCGGTCTTGGCGCTCTCATGCCGGTATGAGCCGGCAAGGGTGCCGAGGACATGGGAACCGTGAGTCTGCTCTGTGTCGTCGGTGGTGAAGCACCGGATTTCCTCAGGGGTGGTATAGCATATGGGTTCCGCTTCTCCTTCCGGATATCTGTACACGGCCTTTATGCGTGAATTCCCTTCGGCGTCGTTGAAATTGGGAGAATTGGGATCAAGGCCTATGTCGTATACACCTATCACTATGCCCGTGCCGTCATACCCTCGGGGAAGCGCATCGCCGTTCCAAACATCGGCTACATCCGACAGTTTCTTGCTTCGGTCGTTGAGCGGCCGCATTTTGCGTTGTGGACGGATGCTGTTGACTCCAGAC
>USIY01000151.1 GCA_900554845.1 uncultured Bacteroidales bacterium
CTTGCGTTCCTCGGGGGCGTTGCCTTTCTGCACCTCCGACCCGCATACTTCAAGCGATTCCTCGGTGTGCTCTTTGCTCGATCCGGTGGCACCTCCGATACCGTCACGGCCGGTGCGGCCTCCGAACATCAGCACCACGTCGCCGGGCTGCGGCGATTCACGCCGTACAGCATCGGCGGGAACGGCACCAACTACGGCGCCCACTTCCAATCGCTTGGCGGTGTATCCCGGATGGAATATCTCTCGGACATGGCCGGTGGCCAGACCTATCTGGTTGCCGTAGGAGGAGTATCCTGCGGCTGCGCCGCGGGTGATGACGCGCTGCGGCAGTTTGCCGGGAAGAGTGTCGGCCACGGGTGCGTAGATGTCGCCGGCGCCTGTGACGCGCATGGCCTGGTAGACGTAGGCGCGGCCCGACAGCGGATCGCGGATTGCGCCGCCAAGACATGTGGAGGCGCCTCCGAAGGGCTCGATTTCGGTGGGGTGGTTATGGGTTTCGTTTTTGAACTGCAGCAACCAGCGTTCTGTCTTTCCGTCCACGTCGAGATCAACGTAAATGGAACAAGCGTTGTTTTCCTCGCTCTGCTCCAGGTCGTCGAGCTTGCCGTTTGCACGGAGCCAGCGGGCGCCGACAGTGGCCAGGTCCATAAGATGGAGGGGCTTCTCGTCGCGGCCGAGCTCATGGCGCATGTCTTTCCAGATTTGCAGCGCGTCACGGATATCGTCGGCTACGGGACTGTCCTCTACAGTAATGTCCTTCAGACGGGTGGTGAAAGTGGTGTGACGGCAGTGGTCGCTCCAATATGTGTCGAGTATGCGGATTTCGGTCTCCATGGGGTCGCGGCCTTCGGAAGAGAAGTATTTCACGGCTTCCATGAGGTCGTCGGTGCTCATGGCCAAACCCATGCTTTGGCGTAGCCTGTCTGCTCCATCGCGGTCCATCTTGATGAATCCTTCGATGACGCCCACCGGAGTTTCCGCGCCGCGTTCGGGAAGAGCCAGACGGTTCATGTCTTTCTCACGGTTCTCCACGGCGTTTATAAGGTAATGCGCCACCCGTTGACGCTGCTCGTCGGTGAGAGTGTCGTCGAAGATGTAAAGACGCGCCGAGGTCACCTCGATGTCGGCGCCCGGCTCCACGAGCTTCACGCATGCCGCGGCGGCGTTGGCGCGCTGGTCGAACTGACCGGGCAACGGCTCCACGGCAAGGTAAGGGGCCGAAGTCAGGTCGATGTCGTCGCTGACGGTGTCGGTGGCTTTCTCTCCGAATACGGCGTAGCGGGTTTTGTCAAGAAGTTCGGGAGTAAAACCGAACAGGTCGTAAACAGCCACGATGCGCAGGTCCTTCAGGCCAAGGCCCAGCGTGGTGTTGAGCTCGCGGCGCAGGCTCTGTGCCTCGCTGCGGAACTCAGGTCGTTTTTCTACGAATATTCTGTTGGCCATAAAGCTTATTAAATTACAGTTTCAAGGACTTTACGCGTTTGTTCGGCGCGGAAGTCCGCGAGTTTTGCGGCGATATTTACATCCGAGACTGCCATTATTTCAGCGGCCAGGATTGCGGCGTTCTTGGCGCCGTCGATGGCGACGGTAGCCACGGGTATTCCGCTGGGCATCTGTACTGTGGACAGCAGGGAGTCGATGCCGCGGAGGGCCTGGGACATGATCGGCACTCCGATAACTGGAAGGGTGGTGTGCGCGGCCACTACTCCGGCAAGATGCGCGGCGCCTCCGGCCGCGGCGATAAATACGCAGAAACCTTTCTCACGGGCATCCTTCAGCCATTCTTCCAAAGCCGCAGGCGTGCGGTGGGCGCTGAACACCCGCTTGTCATATTCTATGCCGAATTTATCCAGCATCTCAAAGGTTCCCTTCATGACGTTAAGGTCCGACGCCGAACCCATAACCACTCCAACTTTCATGTTATTAACCTTAATGTTTGAAATGTTAAAAAATAAATGCGCAGGCGCCCGACATGGCCGGGCGCCTGCGTGTCCTAATTCGTTTCACTGTGTACGGTGGCATGGGCGCAATTTGTTCGCACACGTTCTGTCTGCCGCATGTCCCTCGAACGGAACAGATCACGGCATACAGGTCGGAACTGCTTACAAATAGTTGCTTTGCCAATCATAACAATGTGCGGCACACCGGGCGCCGCAATGTACAGAAAGTGGGACTCGAACCCACACAGCACTTCCGTGCCAAGGGATTTTAAGTCCCTCGTGTCTACCATTCCACCATTTCTGCAAATCAGAATCTCCTTGACGGACTGCTTCCGATTAGACTGCAAAGTTATAAAAAAAATCTGAATTGACGAAATTTTAACTATGCCGGAACCGCGCTGTTTATATTCAATTCTATCCACCTCAGGAGTATTATGCGGAATATATTAATTCGAGGCCATAGTGTATGTTGATATTAAATTTATTTAACAACAAAATGCCTATAGTTGGCAGTGTGTCCGGATAATTTTGCAGTGTAAAACCAAATAAACGGATAAGCTATGACATCAACGGCAAACAGCTACGGAATGGAGCGGGCGATAGCGGAGGGACGCTACCGTCTGAACGAGAACCGTACTGGAATGATAGTGGGAACGAGTGAGATGCCGCGTCGCGTACGGATTCCGACAGGGACGGGACATCCAATGAAATACGGCGACAGGATATTTATCCGTCTTGAGGTGCCATACGGGCGGGGGATGAATTTCTGCACGGAGGAAGTCTCGGATATGACGGAAGTTCTGGGCGTGGTACGCGAGCGTACCAGAGGCATGCAGGGCCTTTACAAGCTGGTGGTGCGCAACGCCACGGAGGGATGGTCGCTGGAGCGTCCTTTGAAACTCTATCCTTCGCGTTTCGCCCCACGCGGACTCGGCAACGTCCGTATCCACGAACCGACGCCCGCGGCACAGACATCACGTATGCTCATGCCTTGGGAGGCATGTTGAGCTGTGTCCCGGATCACTCTGCGGAAGAAGCCTTGGATATCGCGACAGCCAGACCTTTAATGTCGGAATCGGCGGTGGCCCATGAGGTCACGAAGCGGACGGGTGTGGATTCGGGTCCACGGGGTCCCCACAGCTCGAACCGGACGGATTCCCAAAGACGGTCGATGACGTTGTTGGGGAGCACAAAGAACTGCTGGTTGGTGGGGGAGTCCACAAACAGAGGATAACCCATGTCGAGCATTATTTTCCGTAAATTCTGAGCCGCTGCAACTGCCTTACGTGAATATTTCATGTATAGGCCGTCGGTGAACAGTGTAAGAAACTGCAGGCCCAAAAGACGACCTTTGGCAAGCATGGCTCCGTGCTGTTTTATCAGAGACGTGATGCGCGGAATGATGTTCGGGTCCTTTGATACGATAGCCTCGCCGAACAGCGCCCCCTGCTTGGTGCCTCCTATGTAGAAAATATCGGACAACGCTGCGATGTCTTTCAGCGTCACGTCACTTGCAGACGACGCCAGCCCGTAGCCCAGACGGGCGCCGTCTATGTAAAGAGGAATATGGTGCTTATGGCACACGCGATAGATATCCTCCAGTTCCTTGCGAGTGTAGATTGTGCCGAGTTCGGTAGGGAAGGAGATATAGACCATTCCCGGCTCCACCATATGCTCCCAGGTGTCGTCGGCGAAGAATGAAGCGACATATTGATCGATGTCGGATGCGGATATCTTGCCGTCGGCAGTGGTCAACGTCAGAACCTTGTGGCCGAAGGCTTCTATGGTACCGGCCTCATGGACATTGATGTGGGATGTCTCCGCGGCAAGCACGCCTTGACATTTGCCGAGCAATCCGTCCACCACCACAGAGTTGGCCTCGGTACCGCCGATGACGAATTTTACTTGCCCTTGTTCCAGCCCGCACGCCTCAAGAATTTTCTTTTCAGCTGCCTTGCAATATATGTCCTGACCATAGCCTGGCGTGCATTCCATATTGGTGCGTTCCAGCTCAGCCATGATTTCAGGCACGGCGCCACACATATAGTCGCTTTTGAAAAATACCATATCTCTTCAGTTGTTTTGTTGTTGAAAGGGAATCCGGAAAGCAAACCATCAAGGATTATACAGATCCTTGTTGTAGAAATCAAGGATTGAGTTTGCCGCGTCGAGCGCGGCTTGTGCCCTCTTGGAATTCGGATCAAGCTTCAAGGCGCTAAGATAGTCGTTGATCGCGAGGTCCCGGTGTCCGGCGCCGAAATGTTTCATGCCGCGCAGCACGTAGGCGTCGGCATCGGACGGATGCACGGCGATGTATTCATTTATTTTAGCTATGGCCTCGTTGGCGTTGAGCATCTTTACAGAGGCGTTGAGTTCTTCATATGTCATGACTGTTCTTTTTTGTTATATAAACAATCAAAGTGATATTTTTTCCGCATGGACTGAGTCCCCGACAAAAAGGGTGGCGAGAGGGTCGAATTTCTCCGTGGATTCAGTGGTGCCGTATTTTATAGTTCCGTTTTTTGAGCATCTGATGTCGATTTCGGGATGGCGGCGCAGGTAATCCTTAAGACTTGCCGCCACAAGTTCCCCTTGCGGCACTATGTTTATACCCTCAGGGGCGTATTCCTTGATCTTTGGCAAAAGAATGGGATAATGAGTGCATCCCAAAAGCAAAGTGTCGATTTTGGGATCCCGCTCCAGAATCTGGTCGATATATTTCTTCACGTACCAGTCGGCGCCGTCATTCTGGGCTTCGCCGCTTTCCACAATCGGCACCCACATCGGACATGCCTGCTCGGTGATGGTGATGTCAGGATGTATCTTGGCGATTTCCATTTCATAACTGTGGCTGTTGACAGTTCCGGGAGTGGCAAGAAGTCCCACATGTCGGGATGCAGTTATGTCTCCTACTTCCTCCACGGTTGGACGGATCACCCCCAATACACGTCGGTCAGGCCACTTGTCCGGCAAGACGTTCTGTTGGATGGACCGCAATGCTTTTGCGGATGCCGTGTTGCATGCCAGAATCACCAGCGGACAACCCTGACGGAACAAATAGTCGACAGCCTGACGAGTAAAATCGTAGACAATGTCGAAACTTCGGGTGCCGTAGGGAGCCCGGGCATTGTCGCCCAAATACAGATAATCATATTCCGGCAGGAGCCGGCGGATTTGTTTCAATATTGTCAGGCCTCCGTATCCGGAGTCGAAAACACCGATCATAAACTTCTGATATGGATATGCTCAAATAAAAAAAGCGAGACACTGAGGGTCCCGCTTTTATGAATTCAGAGAAAGATTTATTTCAGACCCAGCTTGGCCTTGACGGCAGCGGTGATATCCTCAACCGGTGACGCATGATAGTAAATGAGCTGGGGATTGTAGTCCTGAATCAGAGAATATCCGCCCTCTTTGCCTACAGCTTCGATGGCCGTGCGGATCTTCTGTACGATGGGAGCCATAAGTTCCTGCTGCATTTTGGCCAGGTCCTCCTGAGCGCTCTGCTCGAACTGAGCCATCTTCTGCTGATAATCGTTGAGTTCGCGGGTCTTGCGGTCCTTGATGGCCTGAAGCTCGTCGGGCTTCATCGCCTGATATTCGTCATAGAGACGCTTCATTTCCTCGCCGAGTTTCTGATATTCAGTTTTGTATTTCTCGGAAGCTTCGCCCATCTTGGTCTGTGCGGCGGTGCTTTCAGGCATGGCGGGGAGAATAGTGCTTACGTCCACCAGGCCGATCTTGACTGTCTGGGCAGAGGCATTCGCGAATGGAATGGCCATCAGCACAGCCAGAGTCAGTAAAATTTTCTTGAACATTTTATTATTCTTAATTTGGTTTTCTGAAAAGTTGAAAATCGCGTTTCAGTTGGCAAAGATACTATTTTTATTTGGAATAGCCAAGTTTTGCAAGAACCTCGTTGCTTACGTCTATTCTCGGGGAAGCGAAAACAATGCTTTGCGAGCTGGCGCGGTCAAAGATAGTC
>USIY01000152.1 GCA_900554845.1 uncultured Bacteroidales bacterium
GTATGGAAGTCCTTCAGACGGAATTGAAAGACATAGCCGACACCATCGAGGATATAAATGCCGCGGTGAACACCGATCCTGCGGCCTTGGAGAAATTGTCGGGCCGGATGCAGGATTATTATAATGCCGTGAAGCATTTCCGAGTGGGCGCTGCCGATGAGTTGGTGGATCTGCACGAAAAATTGAAACGCGAATTGTCGGAAATAGAATACGGCGGCGAGGAATTGCCCAATTATGAAAGGGAAGCTCGCATGTTGGCAAGACGTCTGAAGGAGTTGGCCGATGAACTTACGGCCAGCCGGCGGGAAGGGGCCAGAATATTTTCCGAGAAAATATTGACGACCGCCCGCACTCTGGGACTTCCCAATCTGAGGTTTGAGGCGGTGATAAATCCTGTGAAGTTGGGTTCAACCGGACAGGATCGTGTGGAGTTTTTGTGCGCGTTCAACCGTAACGCCGATATGCGTCTTGTTGGAGAGACAGCCTCGGGCGGGGAAATGTCCAGGTTGATGTTGAGCATCAAAGGTGTGATGGCCGACCGAATGAATATGCCGACCATCGTGTTCGACGAGGTTGATACCGGCGTCTCGGGAGAGATAGCCGAGCGCATGGGCAAGATGATGCGGGGCATGGGCGACAGTATCCAGGTGATGGCGATCACCCATCTGCCGCAGGTGGCGTCGCAGGGTCTGGACCATTTCAAAGTGTACAAACGCGATGAGGCCGACAGAACAGTCACGCATGTGGAAAGACTTAGGGGAGAGTCCAGAGTTCGTGAAATAGCTTCAATGATTTCCGGAAGTGTCGTCACGGATGCTGCGTTGGAAAACGCGCGCGCATTGATGAAGGATGCCGGATGCGATTAGATTTATGGATAGAAACGACTATATATTTGGAATTCGTGCCGTCGATGAGGCTATAGAAAGCGGCAAGACCATCGACAAATTGCTTGTGCGCCGGGATCTTGACGGAGATCTTGCCCGCGATTTGCTCGCAAAGGCGCGTACATACGGGATATTGGTGCAGAAAGTGCCGGTGGAAAGGTTGAATCGCATAACCATGAAGAATCATCAGGGAGTCATCGCTCTGATGTCGGCCGTGCGTTATCATAAATTGGACAACCTTCTTCCGTCGTTGTATGAGGATGGTAAGAATCCGTTTTTGTTGTGTCTGGACGGAGTTACCGACACACGCAATTTCGGAGCCATGGGACGTACGGCCGATTGTTCGGGCGTAAACGGTATCATCATACCGGAACGGAATTCTGTATCCGTGACTCCAGATGCCATGAAGACATCCGCCGGGGCGTTGCTGTATGTGCCTGTGTGCCGCGAGCGTGATATTCTGACGGCCGTCAGGATGCTCAAGGATAGCGGCGTCAAAGTGGTTGGAGCAACTGAAAAGGGCTCCAGACTTTACACTGAGATCGATTATACGGCTCCCGTGGCGATTGTGATGGGCAACGAGGAACATGGCATCAGCGACGATGTGCTCAGACAGTGCGATGAACTCGCCGTCATACCGATGGCGGGGAAAATCGGCAGTCTGAACGTATCGGTCGCCGCCGGCGTTATGATGTATGAAGTGATGCGTCAGCGCAACGCCGATTTGGGGATTTGACGGATTTAATGTAATTTTGTGCTTTGAATGCGGACACGAGCGTCCGTGCAAACGATACACAATGATTAATAGAGTTCTAATACGTATCAAGGTCATACAGATTCTTTACTCCTGCCTGGTGGTGGAGAATAAATTCACGCTGGAGCCCGCTCCGGCAGAACCTACGAAGGAACGGAGGTACGCTTATCGGCTGTACGTAGATCTGCTGGCTCTTACCGTAATGCTGAGTCGCCAGATAGAGTATAAGAAAGCAAAGTTGTTGATGGAGACACGCTTTGTGAAACGTATCAATGACGATGATGTGGTTCGCCAGACGGTGGCAAGGCTCACGGACGAGAGAACGCTGGATTCACTTGCAGTGAGTCTTGGGGAGAAAATCAAGGAATCAGGACTGTACAAGAATTTTATCAAGGACCTGGGTAGTGACGGAAACCGTGCCGAGGATATGTTATGGAGCGAGTTCTTCAAGCAGATAATCCTGCCCGACGCCGGAGTGAAGGAATATGCCGAGAGTCTTGACGGTTATACCGAAAAGGCATTTGAGCGTACGGAGGAAATGGTTCTGGACACCCTCACCAACTTCATGACGTCGCAGGATACGCTGGAGGATGCCGAGAACACGCTGGCCAAGAGCTTGAACGAAGCCCGCGACCTCTATTTCCGAATGCTTGCCTTGGCTGCGGATCTGACATATATGCAGGAACGCAGGCTCGAACAGGCACGCAAAAAACATCTTGCGACTCCAGAGGATCTTAACCCCAATCTCCGCTTTGTGGAGAATCTTGCGGTTGCCGCGCTGACAGAGAACCGAGATTATCGTAAATACATCGAGGATAACAAAATCAACTGGAACAATGAGGATCCGTTGCTTATGGAGCGTCTTCTCAAATCCGTGTTGGAATCGGATATATACCGCGAATATATGGAGAGCCCTGCCGAGAGCGACAGCTCAAAGGCGTTGTCGCGTGACTCCAGACTATGGCGCGAATTGTTCAGGAAGGTTATTCTTGTGAACGCTGATTTTCTGGAATATCTGGAAGACAAATCGGTGTTCTGGAACGACGATGTGGAGATAATGGGTACATTTGTTGTAAAGACATTCCGCCGTATCGAAGAAGGTGATCCCGCAGCGGTTCTGAAGCAGTACAAGGACGATGAGGACAAGATGTTCGGCCCGCAACTGTTGCGTTATGTTTACAAGAACCGAGAGCGTTACGACGAATGGATATCGCAGGCCGTGGCCGACAGCGAATGGAAGGCGGACCGTCTGGCTTTCATGGACGTTGTTGTGATTATGACGGCTTTGGCGGAAATGCTGAACTTCCCGAAGATTCCGCTCAACGTGACCATGAACGAGTACATAGAGATAGCGAAATCGTACAGCACGTCTAAGTCCGGACAGTTTGTCAACGGATTGTTGGCAAGTATTATAAAGAAACTGCAGGATGAGCATATCCTGTTGAAAAAATGAAAATTTAAAATAATAAGAATATGATAGGAGCTACAGTATTGGCCCAGGCCGCGGCCGGTGGCGGCGGCAGCAGTATGAGCGGATTGATCATGATCGTGGCTATGATAGCCATTTTCTACTTTCTGATGATTCGCCCGCAGAACAAGAAACAGAAGGAGATAAAGCGTCAGCGCGAGGCCATGAAGAACGGCGACCGCGTGGTGACCGCCGGGGGAATTCATGGACGTATCCGCGAAGTGCGCGGCGAGACCATAATGCTGGAAATCGCAACGGGCGTCACTATCCGCGTGGACAAGACAAGCGTTTATCCCGATCCCTCCGAACCGGTGAAGAACGCTAAGAACGATTCAGCTAAGAACGACTCCAAAAAGAAAGGCAAAAAGAACGAAGAGCCCGAAGTAGTGGAGGAGGAAGTTGTCGAGGTTGAGGAACCTGAGAAAGACAAATAAACGGTATTGATGTTCACAGGCGTCTGATAGAAAAGGATCAGACGCTTTGTTAAGTTAGAGTATCCGAGTCATGGCTAAGAGGATGGGCAGATTGAAGGTGAACTGGCAGAGTGTCCGCAACTCCGCCGCGTTCCGCAATGTGCTCGTCTTTATGGTTTTCATGATAGTAGCCGTGCTGTTTTGGTTCATCATGGCCTTGAACGACAGTGTGACGCAGACTTTCAATGTAAGGGTGAATCTTGAGAATGTCCCTGACTCTGTGACATTCATAAATGACCCGCCTGTGTCCATCCATGTCACCATGCGCGACAAGGGCACGAATCTGATGCGCAGCGGCGTCGTGAAGAATCCTGTCATCGACGTGAATTTCCGGGATTATTCGAACAATGGCATTTTCAGAATGTCCAGGACGGATGTGACCGCAACGCTCAAGTCGTCGTTCGGCAACGGAATTCAGATTCTATCCACATCCGTGGATTCTGTGCGGTGCTATTACACCGAGTCACCCGGCAAACGTGTACCTGTGGTGATACGTGCCGATGTCACACCCTCGTCAGGAAATATCATCGTAGGCAACCCTGTGGCCATGCAGCGGGGGGTGCGTATCTACAGCTACGGTCATGAGACGGATTCTGTGAATCAGGTTTACACCGAATTGCTTACCAAGAGGGATCTGGACAAGACTTCGATTTTCGAGATTCCTTTGAAAAAGATTCCCGGGGTGCGTATCAAACCTGATTTCATAGGGGTGCAGATCAATGTGGAGCCTCTTGTGCACAAGGAGGGCTACGTTGTGATTGAGGCGCGCGGTGTGCCTTCGGGGGAAAGCCTGTTGCTTTTCCCGAACAGAGTGCCGGTGTCGTATTATGTGCCGATGAGCATGTTCAACGATACTGATGTTCCGATAACAGTATATGTGGAATATACTTCCACCACCAGTACGCGCGGCAACAAACTGCCGCTGTCGCTCGGGGCTGTTCCGGAAAAGATAATCAATCCTGTCGTCATGGCGGACAGTGTGGAATATACATTGGTGCGCAAATGAGCAGGCTGATAGGATTGACAGGGGGAATAGGATCCGGCAAGAGCGTATTGTCGCGGATACTGCGTATTAACGGCTATTATGTCTATGACTGCGATCTGGAGGCCCGGCGCATAATGGATGAATCCGGATATGTCAGTAAGGAACTGAAGAGCCGTTGGGGCAACGATATTTATGACATTTCCGGACGACTTGACAGAAAACGTGTGGCGGCGTGCGTGTTCAATGACGAAGCCGAGAGATTATGGCTCAACGCTCTTGTACACGGTCTTGTTCGTGATGATGTCCGCAAGTGGATGGAGGGGCAAAAGGATATACCTTTATTATTCGTGGAATCAGCGATATTATGCACCTCCGGACTCGCCGGCATGTGTCAGGAAGTATGGGAAGTCACTGCCCCGGAGAATGTGCGCGTCAAGCGTATCGAAGCCCGCAATGGATTGACACGGGAGGAGGCTATGTGCAGGATTTCGGCGCAGAGTCAAGAATCGGAGCTGCTTCATAATCTCGGAAATCTGCGACAAATAAGCAATTCCGGTGAGGACCGCTTGCTGGATCAACTGTATGCTTTATTGGAGAATCAAAAACACGATTTATAATTATGTTGAAGAAAATCATTTCGATTACCGGGAAACCGGGACTGTATGAGATCCTCAGCCAGGGTCGCGGCACTCTGATTGTGGAGGATCTGGAGTCAAAGCGCCGTCTGCCGGTGCATGCGCGCGACCAGGTGGTGTCGCTCGGCGACATCTCGATGTACACTGAAAGCGGGGACACTCCGTTAAGTGATATTCTGGATAAGGTTTACGCCAGGTTCGAAGGCAAAGAGATAGATGTGAAGAGCATGGACGGCGTCAAGCTGCATAGTACGTTCGGCGAGATAGTCGAGGACTACGACCGTGACCGTGTGCGCGACAACGACATCAAGAAACTGTTCAAATGGTACAATATCCTCATTGCCTCGGGCATGACCGCATTCTCCGAGAAGAAGGAGGAAGAGAATAATAATGAGGACAAGAAAGAGGAAGAAAAGTAAGCGGAGACCTCAATAAAAATGGCGGCGCGAAAAACTCGCGCCGCCATTTTTATTGAGGCTCCTGAGCTTATTTCATATAAACCTTGAAATTCTTGATGCTTCCGGGAGCGCCTGTTTCCATTCTTGGTAGATATTGTATGGCTGTGGCGCTTACCGGACGTCCGAGGTCGATGACAACGACATGAGGGAATTTCTCACCCGGCTTTGACTGCCAGTAAGTGGATTCCTGCAGGTCGAAGATCTTGTCGCCGGTGCGGTTTACGCCTTCCGTATCCTCGCTG
>USIY01000153.1 GCA_900554845.1 uncultured Bacteroidales bacterium
ATCCCACGTTGCATCCTACTGTTTCGGTTACGGTTCCTTGCGGGTCAACGAGATCAATGAGTAGGGTGTATAGATAGGGGTGCTCGGCATTCCATGAATGAACATCAGGCAGCTCCGTGCCAAGAGAGACTTGTGCGGCAGCATTTGAGGATCCCTGTGCTACCTGTTGGTTGGCGGCATCAAGAAGACGATAATTGATAGTGTATGGAGTCTGTTTGGTTTTCTTTTTAGCCTTGGGTGCTACAGGAAGGTTGTCTATGTCAATATCCACGTTGAACAGGCCCTTGGTGTATGTGCTGTCAAGCGGAGAATGAACAGTGTAGTCGGATATGTATGTTTGCGGAGTGGAGTAGAGGTAAACATCGCGCTCGATACCGCTCAGACGCCAAAAATCCTGACATTCAAAGTATGCGCCAGCACTCCAGCGGTAAACTTCAAGAGCCAAGGTGTTCTCCCCCTCGGTGAGATAAGGTGTTATGTCCCATTCGGCAGGAGTTTTGGAGTCCATGTTGCAGCCAAGGTACTTGCCGTTGATCCAAGCGTAGTAGAATGATATGGCGCCTTCAACGCACAGCACTACACGACGAGACTTCCAGTCAGCAGGTATGGTGAAAGAGCGGCGATAGCTGCCAACTTCGTTGGTTGTCACAGGTACTTTAGGCCATTGCTTTTTGAAGTTGGCCCATTCGGAGTCAAATTCGTAAGTGGTGTTTACATATATAGCTGTGCCGAAACCTTGTCGTTCCCAGTTGCCGGGCACGTTTATCTCTGTCCATGAGGATACATCATAGGAGGGGTCCTGAAAGCCAATGGGGCGATTGTCAACACCTTTGGCCCAAGAAAATTTCCATTTGCCGTTAAGACTCATGTACCATGGCGATTTGTCAAACTGCATCTGCCTGATGGCTGAAGCATCGTTTGTGCGGTAGGGTACGACAAGTGCATGAGATGGTATTTGTCCCACACGGAAGGAATCAATCTGCTGCCATGCAGGTTCGGAGGCCAAAGCCAAAGCTCCTGCTGCAATGACGGCAATCACGCTGGTGAAGAATCGGCGCATATGCATTTATATAAGGTTATGGTGAAAAACTATCTAAGGTTATTTTCTACAAAAATAGTAAATAATGTGGCAAATGTTGTAATTCTCCGCGATATAAAACGGGAAAAACGGGGATAAAATTAAATGCAAGCAAATAAACGGATTAGCAAGATGCTGTTTTTCCGCGATTTGCCTGCAAATGGGGCGATTTTCTCAAAAAGTACACCTTTTGTACCCTGTTAGAAGAACATTCGGGATAAGTGAATTGTTAAGGACTGTAAACGGCGATTTTCAAAATGTTATGCCCGCGCTTATCTTTGCGGGAAAATTCATGATTATGGCAAAAATAGAAAATCGCAAGAAACAGAATCCCAAGCTCCAACAGTCCGAGTTGAGCGACGGACGCGCCAGCCTCTATCTGGAATACTATATAGGAAGAACCGAGACTCCCGTGCTTGACGAAAACGGTGAGCAGGTGTTCTACACCGAAGGGGCAATGGCTGGGAAACCCAAATTCAAAATCAAGCATACCCGTAAAAAGGAGAACCTCAACCTCTACATCTGGCTTCATCCCAGAACGCCGCAGGAGCGGTTGCAGAACAGGAACACACTTGCGCTTGCCGAGAAGATACGCTTCGAGCGTGAGCAGACATTTCTCGAAGACCGCGAAGGTTACCGTCTTCGCAAGGAGATGGACGATGATTTCATCGAGTTCTGCCGTGAGTTCTGCAAATCTCCTACGCTTACCAAGCACATTCAGGATGTGCAGCTTCGCGGACTCAAAAAATTCATCAACTTCCTTTCCTCCACACCGAGATACGAGAAATTCAAGGACAGCCTGAAGATGAAACAGCTCACTCCCGAAATGGTGGGTGCGTTTGTTGAATACCTGAAAGCCAACGGACGGGGCGACGGGCCGAAAGCCTATTTCCGGCTGTTCAAGCGTATGGTTACCGCCGCTGTTGACAAAGACCTCATCAAGAAGAACCCCTGCCGCGGCTTCGTCATCAAGAACGACAACATGACACTGCAAAAGGAGATTCTTCTCCCCGAAGAAATAGACCGTCTTGTGGCGACACGTTTCGACGGCGAGAAAACCGAAATACACCGGGCCTTCATTTTCGGTCTTTATACCGGGGCGCGCTGGTGCGACACAAGCAAGCTGACTTACCGCAACGTGGACTATACCACGAAGACGCTGCGTTTCCAGCAGCAGAAAACAAAGGGACACAGTAATTGCAGCTGGGTTATAGTTCCGCTGAACGACACACTCATCCGTCTTATCGGACAGCCGGAAAGCGACGATTACGACGAGCGCATATTTAAGGTGCCGCTTTATGATACCTGCAACCGCTATCTGGGCAAATGGGTTAAACTGGCGGGCATCAAGAAAAAAATATCATGGCACTGCGCACGCCACAGTTTTGCAGTGAATGTCCTGAACCGTGGAGCCAACATCAAGACGGTATCAAGTCTTCTCGGCCACACATCGCTCAAAATGACGGAGCGGTATCTCCATGTCGTTGACAGTCTGAAACAGGACGCCATAGACTCGCTCGGAGAAATCAAATTCAGTGCCGTAGGCAGCTGACGGAAAGTGTCATCTAACAATATCAAAGAACCGATGAATCGTAATGATTTGTCGGTTCTTTTGCCATATATGCCTTACAGATGACAAAATAACGCCAATCTCCTGCCATAAGCATATTTATAAAATCAAAACAGTTGTTGACATTGTTGTTTTCAGTGTGCTGCGGGAACCCCGTGATTCGCGGGTATGCCAAACCCTGTAAACTATACAAACATATCAGTCCTGATTGGACACATTCACCACATAGGAACGTGGGATTTTTATAAATACACACCGCAGCGTCCGCTTTTACGATAAATGGATAATACAAGTTTTGTGATTCTCCCTGTCGAAAAGGTCAGGGAGATGATAGAGATTGCCGTGTCCGATTGCTTTGACAAGGTACTTGCCGCATTGCAACCCAGACAAGAGTCGGAATCGGTTGACATAGAGGGAGCTTTGGAGTTTCTCAATTCCAACGGCTACCGTATAGCCAAAGGGCAACTTTACAAGGAGACATCCGCAGGAAACATACCCTATCACAAATTCGGGAACCGGCTGCATTTCAAAATCTCCGAATTGAGGGAATGGGCGGAAACACGGCTGGTGAACGGCAATTCCGTGGGGTACTACTGTAACGGAAAGTTCAACAAACGCCGATGACAGACGGATATTGCACGGTGGCAGAAAATTGGCAGGACAACGGCAGACACCTGTCAGGGAATCAGGCACATATACAGCGTTTTATCACTGAAAATCGTCATAAGAGATAATTAAATCCAGTACAGACAATGATAAATAATCAGAGACCCCCTCCCGGATGCAATGCCATCCTAAAAAGGCATAGATACTGTGCCACTCCGAAAAAACAATAAACATAATTGGAGCGAAATCGTCAGATAGGCTCCCTAACACCTAATCACTACTTCAAATGACTGAAACAGTAACAGTTTCAAGCAGCGAATTAAGTGCTATGAGAGCCGAACTGAGGGATCTCCGGGGCACTGTCGCAACGCTGGCGACAATCATTCATAAAATGGTTCACTCGCCGGCAGCCATCAGACAGAACAAAGATGAAGAACACCGTTCACTCACCGATGCGGAACGCGAATACCGGATCGACCGTCAGGAGCTTCAGGCACTCCTCGGCGTAAGCGAGAGGACCGCATACCGCAGGATAAAAGACTACGGATTCCGGGTGTTGCGTGAGAATGGGGATGCGAGGTTCATTCTCGGAGAAGTCGCCGACCTTATAAGTCATCATGGACTCAGCTGGCACCCCTCCGCACTTGACAGGATACTGTCAAGACGCTCCATCAAATCAAGGGCACGACTGATATGAACCGGACATTTGAAAAAACCGTCCTCGGCCTCCTTCAGACAGTTCTGGAAAGAATGGATTTCCTTGAACGAAAGATTACCTCCAAAGGAAACTGTCCGCAGGAGGAGCCGAGAAGATGGACACCGAAAGATGTTGAGCGCAGGTTCGGCCTCGGTCTTCGCCAGCAGTACAATCTGAGAGCCAAAGGAATCCTGCCGTACTTTCAGAAAACGCCAAACGGCCCGATTTCATATCTTCCGGCCGATGTCCTTGACTACTATTTCGGAGACGGCGGAACACCGCCGCAAGAATAACCCAAAGTAAAATTACACTATGGCACAAGACCAGACAAACGAGAAAGACCAGGTGCTTATCGCCCGCAACAACGAGACGGGAGAGACAGGCGCTGTGAAAGGTCTGAAACAGGACGGCACACCGGACATGACGCCGTCGAAGTCCGCCAGCCTGAGCGATCTCGTGGTATTCAATATCCACAAGAGCCCGCTGGAGGCTTTTCTCTCCAACTTCGTGAGGCAGTGCAAGAACCCTTCGATGTTCAGTTTCTTCAAAGTAGATGCCGACAACGTGAACAGTGTCGGACAGGTCGTCGAAGACGCGCTTAAAGACCCGGAGGCGAACAAAGCCATGCTTTCCGAGGCTAAAGTGGAAGTCAAGGCGACGAACCGCAACAGCCATGCGATAGACGAATCCAGAATCGACTGGCAAGGTCTGAAAGACCGCTGGGGCATAGACCGTGAGACGCTTGGAAAAAGCGGAGACCTCAAGGAGATGCTCTACAACCGCAAGTCCCGGCTGGTAACCATTACCCCGACATTCGCGGGCGAGAAGTATTCGCTGGAAGCGCGTCTGTCATTCCGCGAGGATGTCAACGGGAATATCAAGGTCGTACCCCATTTTATCCGCAAGGAGCCGAATCTCGATAAGGAGTTCAACGGAGTCAAGTTCACTGACGAGGACAAGCAGAACCTCCGTACCACCGGCAACCTCGGAAGGCTCGCCGATGTCGTTGACAAGGAGACCGGAGAGGTCATCCCATCGTTCATCAGCATCGACCGTCAGACAAACGAGATACTCAGCGTACCCGCCAAGTCCGTATTCGTCAAGGACACCATCGGACAGACAAAGCTCGACATGGGTGAGATCAACACCCTCAAAAGCGGCAAGGCTATCCCCGATAAGGAAATCACGGACAGGAACGGCAAAAAATATACCGTCACGCTTCAGGTAAGCGCAGACAGGCGCGATGTGGAGTTTGTGCCTTCATACGCTTATCAGAAACAGGCGCAGAGTGAAAGCAACGGTCAGAAAAAATCCACATGGCTCACTCAGGACGGTAAAATCAAGCCCATCACAAAATGGGCCGGAGTGCCGATGACCGAGAAGCAGCAGGCGGACTATGTCGCCGGCAAGACCGTGGTCCTCGACAATATGGTTGACAAAGATGGGAAACCCTGCACCGTCTATCTGACATTCAACATGAACAAGCAGCGTCCCACCACCTCCTTCAAGGATCCGCGTCAAGCTGAGTCGATAACTCCTGCCAACGAAAGCCGCACCCAGATGGCTGTCAACAATGACGGAAAGACCGACGAGGCAACGAAGAAAATCAAGGAGCCTCTCGACAGAGGACAGACCGGTCCGAAGAACGAGAGCCAGCAGAAAAAATCAAAGGGGCGCAAGATGTGACCTCCCGCACAGCCCCGTCCACTTTATCCAACATCCAAAACTAAAAACAACCGTAAAATAATGAATAATATACTTATAATCACAGAAAGCCGCACCGTGGCAAAGACAATCGCACAGGCACTTGGCGCCAACGTACTCCACAAAGGATACTTCGGCAAAGGACAGATTGCCGTCACATGGACAGGCGGCGGCATCATCTCCTCGCGTCCCAAATGCAAATTCCAGTTCACCGTGTCCTCGGACATGACGGC
>USIY01000154.1 GCA_900554845.1 uncultured Bacteroidales bacterium
CGATGGTGGCGTCGATAGCGTTCTTGATCTGGACGCAAGCGCGTGCCACTACGTCGAAGTCAGGATTGGTGGCGGCTCCGTTCATATAACGCGCGTTACCGAACACATTGGCCGTACCCCACAGGTTCTTGATGCCGGTCTCGGCCATCTTTTCCTTCAGGTAGGCCGTGATTTCGTGCATGCGGTTCTCATAGTCGGCGATGTCCTCACCGAGCTCGCCGATCAGGTCCACGTCGTGGAAGCAGAAGTACTCCACGCCCAGCTTCTGCATGATCTCGAAACCGGCGTCGGCTTTCTGTTTGGCTATGGTCATAGGATCGGACCCTTCATTCCAGGGGAACTTCTTTGTTCCGCCGCCGAACTGGTCGCCGCCCTCGGCGCACAATGTGTGCCACCATGCCATGGCGAACTTCAGCCATTCTTTCATGGGTTTGCCCAGAACAACGCGCTCGGCGTCATAGTAACGGTAGGACATCGGATCGTACGAATCCGTGCCTTTGAACTGGATCTTCCCGATATTGGGGAAGTATTCTTTCTGTGCCATAATTTTGTAGATTTTACAGTATGTAATATAGTAGTTTGTCAGAGATAAGATTTCCAGCGTTCGAAAGCCTCGAGATAGGGGGCGCGGTCGGCGGCGGGATGTATCACGTCGATCTTCTTGAGTGACTCGAAAGCCTCGTTTCGGTCGGCATATATGCCCGCGCCGATACCTGCGCCTCGCGCTGCTCCGGCGGATCCGTCAGTGTCGAACAGCACTATGTCAGCTCCGGACACCGAAGCCAGAGTGTCGCGGAACACCGGGCTGAGGAACATATTGGCGTGGCCGGCATGGATCTTGCCGATCTTCATGCCTATGCCGCTCATCACCTCCATGCCGTACATCAGCGCGAACACAATGCCTTCCTGAGCGGCGCGCAGGAGATCGTTGCGGTTGTTGATGTTGAAACGGACACCGTGGAACGAACATCCGGGATCCCGGTTCTCCAGCACTCTCTCGGCGCCGTTGCCGAAGGGGAGAATGGTCACTCCGCGTGATCCTACCGGCGACTGAGCGGCAAGTTCGTTCATCATGTCGTAGCTGCAGTCCGGAGCGGCGACGTTGCGTTTCATCCAGGAATTCAGGATTCCCGTGCCGCTGATGCAGGTCATCACGCCGATGCGGGGATTCTCTTTGGTATGGTTCACGTGAGCGAAATTGTTCACGCGGCTTTTCGGATCATAGTCCACACGGTGATTGATGCCGTAGACCACTCCTGACGTTCCGGCAGTGGATGCCACTTCGCCCGGCTCGAACACATTGAGCGAAAGGGCGTTGTTGGGCTGGTCGCCCGCACGGTAGGTAATCGGGGTCCCCTCGGCCAGTCCCAGTTCGCGGGCGGCTTCTGCGGTCAGACCGCCCTGGTCGGAGAAAGTGGGCACCACCTCGGGGAATATCTCGGGATCATAACCGAAGTAATTCATCATGATGCGGGCAGGGGAGTCCTCTTTGAAATCCCACAGCATGTATTCCGACAGGCCCTCGGGGTTGGTGAGGCACTTGCCGGTCATGCGCCATGCCACATAGTCGCCGGGAAGCATCACTTTCCAGATACGGTCGAATTTTTCAGGCTCGTTTTCCTTCACCCACGCCAGCTTGGTGGCGGTGAAGTTGCCGGGACGGTTCAGGATATGGGGCATAATCTTGTCGTCGCCCATGTCGGCGGAAGCCTTCTCTCCGTATGGAACTCCGCGGGAATCGCACCAGATGATTGAATCGCGGATCACCTTATCCTCCTTGTCCACCATCACCAGACCGTGCATCTGGTACGAGATGCCAATGGCCTTTATGTCCTTTGGATCCGCTCCTGAAGCCGCCATCACCAGCTTGGTGGCCTCGACAACGCGTGTCCACCAGTCGGCAGGAGCCTGCTCGGCCCAGCCCGGTTTTAAACTCTTTATAGGCGCCTCCTGATGAGGATAGAAATCAGTGGCCAGCACTTTGCCGGTCTCGGCGTCCATCAGACAGGCCTTGACCGACGAGGTCCCGAGGTCATAACCTAATAATATCATATTCCTGTTTCTTGGTCTTAAGAGTGTGTTGAGTTTTAAATCAAATTAAGATTGAGAGGATTTTTTGAGATGGTTGCGCAAGCCGATGAGGAAGCAATTGCCACATTGCGACCGAAACGACTTGGCGGAACCAGCCAAAAAAGGCCTCAAGATTAATTTGAAGTTTTACTTCTCACACTCTTTATTAATAAACGGTTTAAAACTCTACACACTCTAAGATTAACTTTTGAGTCTTTTACTCTTTCTTGTAAGTATGGGGTCCGCAAGAACCCCATACTATTATTACGGAAAACTGGCGGGAATTACTTATGCGCATTCCGCCGATTTTGTTCAGTAGGGATATTTTCCGAGTTCCGCTCCTTCCTGGAGCGCCTTCAGATTGTCGGGATCGATTACGGTTCCGGTCTGCCGGTTGTAAAGCCCATTGGGGGTGTCCCACAGGAAAGGCACCACGCCATTGTCCTTGGCGGCCTGTACCATATACTTGTGGTAGTAGCAACGGGATGCGCGGTGCAGAGCCTCGTCGATTGTCTCGACGAATGAAGTGCGTCGGCCGCATCCGAATTCACCCATGATCACGGGCACTCCCTTGTCCACGAAGTTGTCCTTGAGCTTTTTCATCTGGGCAGAGATATGGCTCTCTTCGCCCCAGTCGCAGTCGCGGTTGGTGCCGGAGTGGTAATCCTTGCCCCAGAAGTAGCGGACCACATCGTTGTTGCCCCACTCGTTGTCTTTGCCCATGATCGTGAAGTTGGAGGGATCGTAGCAATGGACCTCAAGCATCAGCTTGTCGGCGACGACGTCATTCGGCATGTTGCCAGCACAGTACTTCACAGCGTTGTTGATGTCAGTGCCCGGAGCCTGGACCACCAGCACGCGACGGGCATTGTTTCCTCCGCTGGCGCGTACCACGTCAATGAACGTCTGCATGTATGCCTTCAGAGCGTCGGCCGATGTCTGGCTGTCCTTCCCGGCCTCGTTGGCGCCGCAGAACACAAGATGCCCGTCAAAATAATTGAACCGGTCAGCTATCTGTGTCCATAGTTCCCGTTGGATTCTGTCGACATTCTCGTCGTATCTGTCGATGTTCTGTTCCATCCAGCCTTCGTCCCAGTGAATGTTCATGAACACCATCAGTCCGTTCTCCACGCAAAGATTAACTACTTCTTCCACTCGGCTCATCCAGTCGGCGTCTATTTTCAAAGAGGTCTTGTCGCAATGGTTGTACCATGCCACGGGAAGACGGACAGCAGTGAAGCCGGCTTCTACTATTCCGGAAATATAATCCCGGTTGATTTTTGCCGCTCCCCATGCCGTCTCGCCGCCGATGGCTTCCAGAGTATTGCCGATGTTGATTGCCATGTCTATTTTCTTGGCGGTTTCGAAAGCCGTCATGTCGATGCCGGCCTCGGATTGGCTTGCGGCCTGTCGAACGGTTACAGTCAGAGTCTTGCTGTTGTCTTCGGCAAGTGTGAACACAATCGACCCCTCACGGAGGCGGGTGCTGCGGTTGCGCGTGACATTCACAGTCACGTCGCTTTCCGCGAGAGCCCGTGTACCGGCCATCACCTCAATCCAAGCGTCGCTTGCCGTAACGGTGTAATCTCCGGTGGCAAGGACAGGAATCCGCACCTGTTGGCCGGCGGCGGGAATCTCCGGCATCGAGAAGTCGGATTTAAGAAGGATGCCAACGGCGTTGCGTTGGGTTGCCTTGACTGTGGCCGTCTGTGAACCGGCAGTTACGGTCAGTGTGGCCGTACGAACGTCGTAGTCGCCGTTGGCGTCGGCGCTTACGGGAATGTTGTACACTTTATCGGAGGTGCCGTTAAGGGCGATCTCTCCGACATGGAGCCACGAGGCGTCGGAAGTGACGGTGGGTTTTACTCCGGCCACGACACGGAATACCTGTTCCGAGCCGTCGCGTAGAAAGGCTATTTCTTCGGTATTCACAGTGAATTCCGAGGTAATACCTCCTCCATTATTAGGCTCATCGCCGCCCTTGCACGAGGCAAGGACGACGATGCATAATAATAAATCCAGAAATAAGGTGAATTTCTTCATTTCAGATCAAGTTTCATTCCTGCTTGGCGGGAACGGTGACGGAATTGACGGTAACCTTAACCTTGGAGGGATCCACGAGATCCTGCCAGAGCCCGTATACTTCGATGCACCATACCACCGCGCCGTCGCACTGTGCTTCCAGACCGCACTGTACGGAGTAAGTTCCGTCGCCCGTAACCTGGGCGCTCGCGCACTGTCCTCCCCAGTAGCTGGGATACCAGCTTGCGGTGGCGTACGAGATATCGGACTTGTAGTCTTTGGAGGCACCTTCCTTGAGGTTGCCGTCGATACCCTCAATGGTATAGTTGACGGTCATGGTTCCGGCGGGGAAGCTCATTGACGAGAAGTCCGCGCCAAGACCCTTGGTGTCGCCGTACTCGTTGTAGATTTCAATACGTCCGTCAACTCCGTTGCCGTCTTTGTTGTTGAACAGCACTTTGGAATTGTCGACGGCGATGTTCTGTACAATCGGTTTCTTTGGATCCAGAGTGATGGCGTCAACTGTCACGGTGAGCTTGGATGCGTCGGCCAGAGCGTTGCCCAGACCGTCGATGTCCACGCAGAACACAACGGCGCCGCTTGACGGAGCTTCGGGCTGCATCCATACGGTGTAGGTTCCGTCACCGATAACAACGGCGTCGAAGTTGCTGTTGGTGAAACCGCTCCAATAGCTGGGATACCATCCGGCGGCTGCGAATTCCAAACCTGCCTTGAAAGATGTGGGTGCGCCCTCTTTCAGATTTCCGGTCACACCTCCGAGGGTGAACGTCACGTACATCCCTTGCTCAAAGTTGAGCTGATTGATGTCGATGCCGCAGTTGTCCTTGGTCGAGCCATATTCGTTGTAGATCTCGATGCGGATGCGTCCGTTGCTTTCCAGATCGCCAACGTTCAGCTTGCTGCTGTCGGGGACGATGACTTTGCTGAAGGGTTTGCGCACGGGACGGATGGAAACGCCTGTGCTGCGCTTGGCGATTGCCATTTTTGCCTCGTTGCCGTTCAGCATCATCACATTCTCGTAATCATCGTTGTCGCGGTAGGTCTCGCCGGTGGCGTATACACCCATGCCGGCCGTCAGCTCGTTGCCCTCGCGGATACCGTCGGCGGGGAAAATGATGCTGTTGCCTGTTTTCCTGGAAGTGAATTTGTAATTGTCGCCCTCCTTGGTGATGTCGCAGGTCGCGATCAGCTCCTCGAAGTCAGCTTTGGTGGGAAGGAAACCCATTCCGCTGGCGAGCGCGGGGTCTTTGTCGGTGTTGCTGATATTCCCGGTAGCGTAATCAGCGATATCTGAGGAACGGTTCAGCCCCTTGATGTCTCCGTATCCAATCAGAGCGCCCTTGGCACCCTCTGCAGCGGCGCCGACATTGTATCGGCACCATTCGTACTTAGTGCCCATGTCCACATAGTCGTCGACCGATTCCTCGGAAGCGTCGCACTTCTTGGGCGTGGTGAAGGTCTTGGCGTTGTCATAGATGTCCTTGCCGCCGAGCACCATGTACACGGCATATGCATACTCGGTGTTTGGCACCAGATTCTCCACGGGAATCGTGAAGGAGTTGGTCTTGCCTTCGGGTTTCAGAATCACGGGATTTTTCTTCAGGTCGGCGGCAGAGCCGGCGAGTACGATACCGTAATCCAGTGTCTCTGCTTCTATCAGATCGGAGACTCCGTTGACGGTGCCGCCGAGAATTACGCTCGACGCTGTGAGCGAAGCCGGATCGGCGGTGCCAACCTGGCCGGAAGTGGTCACGAAGCTCTTGACCTCACCG
>USIY01000155.1 GCA_900554845.1 uncultured Bacteroidales bacterium
GCTTGACGGTCTCCACACCGCTCTCTATGCGGCGCACCACCACGGCCTCGCCGTTCTCGGCACTGACGATGTCCTCCGCGTAAGTGACCTGCGGCAACGAGAGCTTCTCGGCCACCTGCGGTCCAACCTGGGCCGTGTCGCCGTCGATAGCCTGACGTCCGCCGAGAATAAGATCATAATTGCCTATTTTCTTCACGGCCGTTGCCAGAGCGTAGCTGGTGGCCAGCGTGTCGGCGCCCGCGAAAGCACGGTCCGACAGAACCACTCCGTCGTCGGCTCCGCGGTACATTCCTTCGCGGATAATTTCCGCGGCACGTGAAGGTCCCATCGTCAGGATGGTAACCTTGCTGCCGGGATACTTGTCCTTAAGTCGCAGGGCCTGCTCCAATGCATTCAGGTCCTCGGGATTGAAGATCGCCGGCAATGCCGCGCGATTGATCGTCCCGTCCTCTTTCATGGCGTCTTTGCCTACGTTCCGGGTGTCCGGAACCTGCTTCGCCATAACAATAATGTTCAGACTCATATTTCGTGTATTGTATATATGTCTAAAAAGTCTTTGACTCCTCTACGGAGTCCTCTATGCCGGGTCTACATAGGGCCATTTTGCCCACAAAGTTACAAAAAAATTCTCACTTTCGCCATTATCGTGCAAAATACCCTTATTAAAGTACGTTATAAAAGCAGTAAGTTTTCAAAATTGGCATAAAAATATTACTTTTGTAGCAAATATGAAAGGAATTAAAATAGCCACGATAGGAATAACGTTGTCCTGTCTTGTATCATACGGACAGACAACGGAAAATATAGAGCGCGCCCGGGAGGCGTACCGGAACTATGAATTCGACCGGGCCGAGGAGTTGCTGCAACCCGCAAAAGTCCGGAAAGGACGCCGCACAGTCAGCGAACCGATGACCGAAGAGGGCACTGAAATGCTGGATTGCGTAAGCCGGGCACGTAATTTCATGGAACGTGTGGAGCGTATAGAAATCCTTGATTCCGTCACTGTGCCTCTGGAAGGATTCTTCAAAGCCTACAAGCTGCCGCAGTCCGCGGGCACACTTTCCGACGGTTCCGAACTGCCGGTGCCCAACGACAATGTGGAATATGTTTTCACTAACGAAGGGGGCGACTATCAGATATGGTCGGAACCGGACTCTGTGGGACGTATGACGCTGATGGAGTCAAGCCGTCTGACCGACGGCACATGGAGTACACCCCAAGCTCTTCCGGAACTGAACATTGACGACCGCGACGCCATTTACCCCTTCATGATGGCCGACGGATTCACATTATATTATACTCTTGACGATCCCGAAGGAATAGGCGCCTACGACATTATGGTAGTGACGCGCGACCAGACCGACGGCTCATTCATGCAGCCGCAGAATCTCGGTATGCCCTATAATTCCCCGGCCGACGATTATCTCTTGGCGATCGACGAACAGAACGGTGTGGGCTGGTTCGCCACGCGCAGGACTGAGACGGAGGACAACGATTTGGTCACGATATATCTTTACAAGGTCAACGACTTGCGCAGGAATTATGACCCCGATGACGAGAACCTCGCCGACCTGGCCCTTCTCCGCGACTGGCGACAGACACAGGATCTCGAGGCTGATTATTCCGAGCTGATCGCCACAGTGCAGGCCATCGACCCCTCTGTCCGCAAACGTCCGGCTGAATTCCATCTTCCGATGGACGGAGGTGTGATTTATGAGCATTTCGACGATTTCAACAGTAACGGCGCGGCAACTCTGATGAAAAAATATCTCAGCCAGAAGAACAAACTCGAGAAACTGGAGGATCAATTGGAGAACATGCGCAGGAGTTATCATGATTCGCCGACGGAAAGCGTGGCAAGACAAATCCGCCAGCTCGAGACACAGGTAGAGAAAGACCGGAAGGATGTGAAACGCCAGCTTTCGGAGGTTTACCGTTCGGAACGCAAATCAAAATAAGCCGGGATGATGACACCTCGACAAATCTCCGAGCTGATAAAAGACACCGACAGGTACAACCTGCATTCCCACACCCACTATTGCGACGGCCGCAACACTTTACGGGAAATGGTGACGGCAGCTGCGGAACAGGGATTCCGAGTATGGGGCGTCTCGCCCCATTCCCCCGTCTGTGTGGAATCGCCATGCAACATGAGCGCGGAATCCGTAGGGGAATATATTGACGAATGCGCCGCTCTGCGAGAAGAATTCTCCGACCGTATGGAGGTTCTCACAGCCATGGAAGTGGATTACATCAGTTCTGACTTCGGCCCCCATATAGAATATTTTCAGAAATTGCCACTTCATTATCGTATCGGATCCGTCCACTTCGTCCCCACTCAGGAGGGAGTGCCGCTGGATTGCGACGGAAGCGTGGAACGATTCGCGCAATATCTTAAGGATGGATTTCAGAATGATCTTCGCTACGTAGTGGAAAAATTCTTTGAGCAGGAACTGACCATGATTGAACGGGGAGGTTTTGAAATTCTGGGACATTTCGACAAAATTGCAGGAAACGCCTCGGCAATAGACCAAAAGCTGGAATCATACGGATGGTACCAGGCTTTGGTCGATGACGTGATCCAACACGCCGCCGACAACGGCTGCATTGTGGAAATCAACACCAAGGCATTGGATTCGCGTCACCGTTTCTACCCCGCGGAAAGCATATGGCCCCGTCTTAAAAAGGCCAACTTGCCTATTGCGATAAACTCCGACGCCCATTACACCGACCGCCTTGACTCCGGCCGTCCGGAAGCCTTGGAGAAATGGTATGACCTGTCTGAATAATTATATTCCCGATGAGCAGAATACCCAAAACAATACATCTTTGTTGGTTTGGCGGCGGAGAATATCCCGTTGAAGTGAAAGCCTGTATAGATTCATGGAAGCGCCTTTTGCCGGATTACAAAATACGTGTCTGGAACTACGAGGATGCCACTTTACTTGGAATCCCGTATGTCAACGAAGCGCTGGAGCAAAGAAAATGGGCTTTCGCCGCTGACGTGGTCAGATTTTACGCCATCTGGAAAGAAGGCGGTGTATATATGGACAGCGATATCTTTCTGTACAGCCGTTTCGACGACGTCATGGCTCTGGACGCCGAGTTCATCACATTCCATGAGAAATGCGATCCGGGCCACAAGGATTTCGGCTTGCAGGCCGCAATGTTCATGGGAGTGAAGGACAATAAGTTCTGCATAGAGATGCTTGATTATTACCGCGACCAGCATTTCCTCAATCCCGACGGCACCGTAAACCTTATGATCTCCCCCGAAAGGATGAAAGATGTGGCCCAAAAGCATGGCTATACGTCCGAGGACCGTGAAATGCGACTCGACATTCTGACCGTGCTCCCCACTCGCAGACTCAAGCCACGTAAAAAGTATCCGCATTCATCCGACTGCATCGGAGAACACAGAGTGGTGGGATCCTGGAGGAAACGTCCTCTTAAACGTCGTTTGGTAAAGCGGATAGAGCATCTTTGGCATGTCTTTAGATATTTCCTATTCAAAAGGTAAAAACGATGCGGAAAAACCACACAAATTCATGTGCAGAATCCTCTGAAAATATAATAAGACAATTCAGTAGACTTGTCTATGTGACCCGCAACTATAAGAGTACTGCTTACGGCGGCGCCAAGGCCCGGGTGGATATGGAGGATATTCTGCATGACATGGGAGCCGTCAATCTCGGCATGAAACGCACTTTTTGTAAAAACAAGGCATATGATTATTTCCGGAATTTGGCGGGAATCATGCGCTTTATGTGCCGTGTGCGGCCCGGAGACGTGGTTCTGGTTCAATATCCGGTCAAAAAGTATTATAAGCTGATATGCCGTTGGAGCCATATGAGAGGAGCAAAGGTGGTGAGCCTTATCCACGATCTCGGGAGTTTCCGCAGACATAGGCTGACCGTGAAGGAAGAGAACCGTAAACTGCAGATGAGCGACGTGATCATTCCAGCCAACGTCAGCACCATCAAATGGCTGCGGGAACATGGCTGCAACATGCCTATGACTCCGCAGATAGCCTGGGATTATCTGCTGAAAAATAACGGGGATTACGGTGAGAAGAAAAATTTGTCCGTGGCTTTCGTAGGGGACCTGAAGGAATCCCGGAACGGATTTCTGTACAAATTGCCGGAAAAACTCGAGACACACATCTACGGGAACGGGGCCAAAAAGGATATTCCCGAACATATCAAGTCGCACGGTTTCATCCATCCGGAGGATTTTGTGCGGCAAGGAGAGGGCAAGTATGGATTGATATGGTACGGACCGACATTGAAACACGATACGGAAGGCTATATCGGGGAATACATTTCTTACTGCAATCCCCATAAGCTGGGACTTTATATGCGCGCGGGAATACCTGTAATTCTATGGGAAGGAGCCGGTGCGGCGCCGTTTGTAAAGAAGGAAGGGATAGGTGTCACTGTCGAAAGTCTGGAAAATCTTGACAAACAACTTGCGTCAATAAGCGACGAGGATTACTCAAGGATGCAGGCCAATGTGAAGCGGGTGGCTTCGCTTATGGCTTACGGCTATTACTTCCGTTCGGCTTTGGATCACGCTCTTGACATATTGCAGATACTTCCTAAAAAACTGTCATAACTCCAGGTTGAACTCAACCTTGTGTTTTCGCTGATAACGTTTCCAAAACTTGGCGCGCTCACTCAAGGCGTAAGCCACCGCTTCCCCTGTATCGAAACCGCGGGCTTCAGCATACTTCCTTGCCACCATGATGAAGAAGCGTTTAGGCCCCCAGATCCTTCTGAACGAAGCCATACCTTTCTTCATATCCACCGGACCGAAGTACATGCGGTTGGTGTCCACCAACGAGAACCGATACGCCCCGTCGTCCAGCCTGTCAAACAAGATATTGCCGGGTGAGTAGTCCAGATGAAGCACCTCCCGCTCATGCATTCGGGCTGTAAACAGAGCGAATGCGTTAGCAATGTCCTCGTACTCCCCTGCCTTCGCATTGCCCAACTCATACATGGTATGCGCATACGGACTCTGAACACTGATGAAATAACAGTGCTCCAGCAGTCCCGCGCTCCTATCCTCAATGTAGGCTATCGGTTCAGGCGTTTCTATTCCTTTTTCCAACAGACGCTGCGGATAGAGATAGGCCCTCTCCCCTTTGGGCTTGCGGATACCCAACGAATATACGTAACGGTTTATCCCTCGCGGCACCTGGTAACGCTTCACGTTCACCTTAAGGCCGTCCGGAGCGGTCAGTACTTTTATATGATTGCGCTTAAGATAAATTGTCTCACCCTCATTTTCAAAAATTTCGGGTATGGATTCCACATACTCCCGTAAATGTTCGTAACGAGGGTTAAGTACAGTTTTTCGCTTCATCAGGCGGGATTAGGATTGTCGCGGTTATCAAGAAGGGCAAAAAGCTGTTCGGAAGCCGTGGCTGTTTTCACCTTGTCGATTACGTCGGTTACAGTCCCGTCATGGTTGCAGACAAACGTGGTGCGGACAATGCCCATGTAACGGCGTCCTGCCATAACCTTCAACGCCCATACTCCGGCCAGTTCGCACAGATGGCCTTCGGTATCCGATATCAGCGGAAACGGCAGACACTGCTTTTCGGCGAAACGCTTATGGCTTTTGGCATCGTCCTTGCTGACACCTATTATCTGATATCCCATGTCGAGGAAAGTCTGATAATTGTCGCGGAATGACTTAGCTTCCATCGTGCATCCGGGGGTGCTGTCCTTGGGGTAGAAATATATAATGAACTTCTTGCCGGGAAAATCCGACAGACGAATCTCTTTACCGTCGGCGTCCAGACCTAACAGATCCGGGAATTTGTCTCCTATTTCCATAATTAAGAGAGTGTTTGAATTTAAACCGTTTA
>USIY01000156.1 GCA_900554845.1 uncultured Bacteroidales bacterium
GGGTGGAGGAGAAGATCATCCTCGACGACCAGGGCAACTACCTGATCACCGCCGAGACCATGTTCCGCACCATCGCCGCTTCCGCCGAAACTCCCGACCAAAGCATAGCGACAACGGAGAACGAGACAGCAAAAGCCTCGCAATACATTCCGGACATCGCCGTATTCGCCCAATGGGGATTCAACACATCGGACCATATACGACTCTCCGCCATATACCGGTCCCTCTCCTACCGTGACCTGCTGACTTCCAAAAACCATATATCACCGGGATGGGGTCTTCAGCTGTCGTCAATATGGAGTCCGTTTCGCCCGCTTACCCTTTACGGTACTGTCAACGGGGGCGCCGGATACGCAAGTCTCGGCGGAGACTGGCTGATGGGACAATACGATCTCGTCCCCGACCAGGAGAAGCCCGGCAAAATGTACTCGCCATATGTTATAGGGGGATATTTCGGCGTTCAATACAACATCACCCCTTCGGTTTTTCTATCGGGCACCTTCGGAGGCACACGCTACTGCCCTAAATATGCGATGGAAAAACATGAATACAAAGAGGGTCTCTATATGGCCGCCAATGTCTACTGGTACCTGACGCCGCGCATCTCCTGCGGAGCCGAAATCGACCTGGGGCGCCGTAAAGACGCCGATGGAAGCACCCGATGGGCGCATAGGCTTAACGCGATGGCCCAATTCTCGTTCTGATTGCCGCAGCATGCTGAAATAAGGGGCTTCATATTCCGTTAATTATTCGGACGGTACAGTCTGTCCGAATGATTTATGAAGAAAGAGTCGGGATTCATCCTGCTGAACATATTTACACTGTTACTGCTGGCGTTCTCAATGACCGGATGCAAGACTCCGAAGCTTAAGACAGCCGACGAACAGTTTGCGCGCGGGGAATACTTCAACGCCTCCAAGACTTACCGGGCGGTATACAACAAATTGAAGCCCAGGGAGGACAGGGAACTTCGTGGCCAGGTGGCGTATCAGCTCGCCACTTGCTACCGGAAACTGAACATGGCCGCGAGGGCCACCGCAGCATATCAGAACGCCATCCGCTATGAATATCCCGATTCCATGGCTTTCTTCTATCTGGGGCGCTCGCTGCAGATGGAGGGGAAATATGGTCCCGCTATAGAGGCATACACTACATTTCTGGACTATGTTCCCGGCGACATGCTCGCAAAGGAGGGCATAAACGGCTGCCGCAAAGCCATACGCCAAAAAGAATTGCCCAAAAGCCGCTACATAGTGAAGCAGGCCAAGATCTTCAATTCCCGACGCGCCGATTTCGCCCCGATGTATCTTGACAAGGATTTGAATACAATTTACTTCACCAGCAGCAACGAGAAAGCCACAGGCACCAACAAATCGGAGATCACCGGCACAAAAAATTCAGACGTCTTCTTCTCCACAAAGGATGAGAAAGGGAACTGGCAACGGCCCGAACCCGCCAACGGAGAACTCAATACAGAGGCCGACGAAGGAATTGTCTCCTTCAGTCCGGACGGACAGACAATGTATCTTACGATAGCGAAAGTAAGCCCCAACGCCGATTCATCGGTGGAGATCTTCACCTCCAAACGCAGCGACGCCACATGGTCGGCGCCGCAGAAATTCGAGATCATCAACGACACCATCTCGGCTCTGGGCCATCCTTCGGTGTCGCCCGACGGAACTTACCTTTATTTTACCAGCGACATGCCGGGAGGCTTCGGCGGCAAGGACATATGGCGCATCAATCTGAAGGACCGTACCGGAAGTCTGGAGAACCTCGGAGAACAGATCAACACACCCGGCGACGAGATGTTCCCCTATGCCCGCACGGACTCCACATTGTACTTCAGCAGCGACGGCCACCCGGGGTTCGGCGGTCTTGACTTGTTCCGCGCACGCCTCAACAGCACCGGTGACCGATGGAGCGTCGACAACATGGGAGTCCCTATGAACTCCCAGGGCGACGACTTCGGAATAACCTATGGTGAGGGTGAAAGCGGTTTCTTCAGTTCCAACCGAGGCGACGCACGCGGTTATGACCACATTTACAGCTTTGAGTATCCTGAAGTGAAAGTGACGATATCGGGATGGGTCGTCGACAAGGATGACGAACCGGTCCGTAACGCCATAATCCGCATCGTCGGTGACGACGGATCGAATCAGAAAGAAGTGGCTCGCGACGACGGCTCCTTCAAGTTCAGTCTCGAAAGAGGCGTGAAATACGTGATGATGGCAGGAGCCAAAGGTTATCTTAACGTAAAACAGGAATTCGAGAGCGACATTGCCGAGGAGGATCAGGACTACGGGATTGACTTCGTGCTGGCGGCCGTCTACAAGCCTCAGGTGGTGGAGAATATTTTCTATGATTTCGACAAGGCCACCCTACGTCCGGAGTCCAAGACAGCGCTCGACGAGATGGCGCAGATGCTCCGCGACAATCCCGGCGTCACCATCGAGATGGGATCGCACACCGACCGTGTGGGGACAGAAGAGTATAATGAACGACTGTCTGAACGCCGTGCCAAATCGGTCGTGGACTATCTGATCGAAGCCGGGATATCCCCGGAACGCCTCACGTGGAAGGGATACGGCGAGACTGTCCCCAAGACCGTCACCAAGCGAATCAACAAGGAATATCCCCAATTCCCCGAGGGAACAGTGCTGTCCGAGGAGTTCATAGAGACCCTTGACGATGAAAACAAAGCGGCGGCTGATCAAATCAACCGCCGTACGGAATTCCAGGTCACCTCTCTGGATTTCAATGCCTGGTGATCATCTCTCACCCGTCACCTTGTCCAGCTTGTCGGATATGGATTTGAAAATATCGTCCACCACACCCATGCCGTCGATGGCGAGGTACTTTCCTTCTTTGTTGTAATACTCGCGCAGGGGATGCGTCTGCTCATGATAGACCTTCAGACGGTTCTTGATGGTCTCGGGATTGTCGTCGGCTCGGCCGGTGTCCTTACCGCGCTTGATCATACGGTCCACCAGTTCTTCCTCGGGCACTTCGAGGCCCACTACGGCATGCAGATCCGTGCCGCGCTTTTTCAGCAATTCCTTCAGAGCCTCGGCCTGAGGGATAGTGCGCGGGAAACCGTCGAACACCACTCCGCGTTTGCCCTTGGCCTCGCGCTCCAGCGTGTCGTCGAGAATCTGGATCATCAAGTCATCGGGAATCAGCTGTCCCTTCGAAATGAAGGCGTCGGCCGTACGGCCCAGTTCGGTGCCGCGCCGTATATGGTCGCGGAGCAACTCTCCCGTTGAAATATGGTACAGCCCGTATTTATCGATCAACCGCGCCGACTGGGTGCCCTTGCCGGAACCCGGTGCACCGAAAATCACAATGTTGAGATGTTTGTCTTCTGCCATTTCAGTCCTCCTTAATCACATATATGTCCTTAAGGTTACGCACCTTGCCGTCCAGGTCAAGGCCATAGCCTATTATAAATTTGGGTTCGATGTCGAATGCCACATAATCAGGTTTGAAACCGGTCTTTGAACTTACCGGTTTATGGAGCAATGTGGCGAAACGTATGCTTCTGGGATTGCGTTTCCTAAGGTCGTTCACCATCATGGAGGCCGTCAGGCCGGTGTCGACTATATCCTCTATGATCACGACGTCACGGCCCGCGATATCCTCGGTGAGGCCCATCACCTCCTTGACCTTCCCCGTGGAACTGGTGCCTTCGTAACTTTTGTAACGCACAAACGTGATCTGTGAGTCATTGATTCCGCACTCGCGTATCAGGTCGGCGGCGAACATGAAAGCGCCGTTAAGCACACAAATGAACAGCGGGGCCCTGCCCTGAAGGTCCGCGCGAATTTCATCGGCCACTCTTTTGACCTGCTCCTGAATTTTGTCTCGCGTGATGAACGGCACGAATGTAAGCCCGTCCACGGTTATTTGATTGTCCATGCCAATTATATTTATTGGAATCGTTTAATTCTTTCTCCTCTCCTTATCGGCCTCTTGCTGAAAGATGGCTTCATAGACCTTGTCGGTCGCGCCGAGTTTCGACTTGATGTACTGTTCCGACCAATTGCCGCGTTTCTTTCTCTCGGCTTCGTCAAAAAAGAGTTTGTCGGCCGCGGCCTCGAACGTGTCGCGGCCTGTTATCGGCAGTCCACATCCCACTTTGGCCATTTCGTTCGCCTCTATGAATTTATGATGGTTGGGACCGTAAATCACCGGCACGCCGTAAACGGCGGGTTCGTTTATATTATGTATTCCCACACCGAATCCACCGCCCACATAGGCCACGTCGCAATATGCATAGGCACTGCTCAATAGCCCGAAACAGTCTATCACCAGCACCTGCTTTCCCTTCCAGGCATCGGGATTCTCCTTCAGCTCGCTCATCAGGACCGCTCCCTTTTCGAAACGTTCCTTCAGCCGCTCCAGGCGCTCGGCGTCGAACTCATGGGGAGCAATCACAAGTCTCACTTCCGGATGCGCGTTGATCCATGGCGCGTACACGTCCTCGTCAAGAGGCCATGAACTTCCCGCCATCATCACCACAGGACGTTTCCCTTCCACAGGCGCGGTAAAGGCCTCAAGTTCCGGAATGGGCTTACGGGTGGCACGGATATTGGCCACCTGGTCAAAACGTGTGTCGCCCGTCACCTCCACATTGTCTATGCCGATACCATGCAAGAGTGCGCGGCTCTCCTCGTTCTGAACGAATATCCGCTTGAACCAACGCAACCAGCTCCCGTACCAGCTGAAAGACTTCTTGAAGAACTTCTGATCCGGCCGGAAAACCGCGCTGATCAGATATGTCGGGATATTGCGGTCCGACAGCTCCGAAAGATAATTCCGCCAGATTTCATATTTTACGAAAATAGCCATCTCCGGCTTGACCCTGTCCAAAAAACGGTGAACCCGCAACGGAGTGTCAAACGGAAGATAGCAAACGCAGTCCACTCCGGAGTAATTCTTTCGAACCTCATACCCGGAGGGAGAAAAGAAAGTCAGCAATATCTTATATTCCGGATTATTACGACGGATTTTTTCAATCAGGGGGCGCCCCTGCTCAAATTCACCGAGGCTCGCCGCATGCACCCACACAATTCTGTCGCCCTCCTTTATGCGTGAATTGACTATTCTGAGCACTTCATGCTGACCGCTGTCGAGCAAATGGGCCTTATGATTTCCCAATCCTGCCACGGCCACTCCCATACGATAGAGAGCTATACCCGCGGAATAAACGGGCATCTCAAGTCCCTTGCGTACCCAATCGGCGCTTATTTTCCGGAAGTTGCTTAAACTCATATTTTTTCAATGGCCCTACGGACGCGGCGGACAACCTCCTCCTTGGGCATAAGCTCGGTAATGTCAAACATGTGCGGTCCCCGGCAAGCACCCACAACTGCAAGGCGGAAGGCATTCATCACATTGCCTAAATGATAACCTTTGGAAGAGATCCAGTCCAGAACTATTTTCTCGGCATTGGCCGAACTCATGTCGTCTATGTCCTCAAGGACACCGATCAGTTCCTCCATAATCGCGGGAGTTTCGGCGTTCCAGCGTTTCTTCACATCTTTCTCCGCGTACCCCTCGGGAGCCACAAAGAAGAAGGAGCCCTGTTCCCATAGTTCCGGAATAAGATTCACACGTCCCTTTACCATCCCGATCGCCTTGGCTATATATTCATCGGAATAGCCGCTCGCGCCGTGCTCCTGAAGAATCGGTTTGAACAGCTCGGCCAATTCGGCGTCATCCTTTCGCATGATATACTCATGGTTGAACCATTCACCCTTCTTGAAGTCGAATTTGGCGCCGGCTTTGCTGCAATGGTCGAAGCTGAATTTCCGAATCAACTCGTCTATGCTCATAAGCTCGGAATCATCGCCGGGATTCCATCCTAAAAG
>USIY01000157.1 GCA_900554845.1 uncultured Bacteroidales bacterium
TTTTTTCAAGCAGAAGACGGCATACGAGATGTAGAGAGGTCTCGTGGGCTCGGCAAACTCAAGATCGAAGGAATGTCTCGCCAGGAAATAGCCGGATATATCAAAGGGGAGCTGATGGGACGCGACTTGGTGAAGGATCCTACCATAACCGTGGAGTTCCTGAATACCGGCGTAAATATACTCGGCATGGTTAAGACTCCCGGAAGATATGAAATCAACCGTGACCAATTCACCGTCACCGACGCTATCGCCCTGGCAGGGGATGTCTCCTTGAACGGTATGCGCAACAACATAAAGGTGATCCGTAAAGAAAACGGCAAAGCGAAAACATACCTCATCGATCTGACGAACATGGAACAAACGATGAATTCCCCCGCTTACTATCTGCGGCAGGAAGACATCATCTATGTGGAGCCCAATGAAATTACCAAACGGGCCACTATAGCCAACGGCAACAACGCCACGAACGTTAGTTTCTGGATATCCCTCGCCTCGCTGCTTACGACCGTGGCCACGACAATCGGTGTATTCGTCAATAAATAACCGCCATACCATACACAAACAATCAAGAAAATGGCTAATTCGACTTCAAAATCCGAAGACAAGCATAATTCAAATTTCAATTTCCGGGATTACATTGTGGCCTTGGCCAATCATTGGCTATGGTTCGTGATTTCGGTGGTGGTGATCTGCGGTCTCGCATTTCTATGGGTGATCCGCAAGGAACCCAAATACCTGGTCACCGAGCAGGTATTGATCAAGGACGAGGACGGCGGCAGCGGTGCCGACGCGATATCTTCCATGTTCGCAGGCATGGGACTCGGCGCAAGGTCATCCAATGTCTACAACGAGATGATCACCATGAAGTCGCCCGCCCTGATGACACAAGTTATCGAAAAACTCGGGCTCTGCACAAATGTCGTAGAGACCAAATTTCCCCACGGTACCACATTGTACGGCACTTCTCGTCCTTTCAACGTGACGTTCGACGGCGTGGATCCGGAAAAAACGATGTCTTTCCGCATCATAGCGCGTCCCGACGGAAAAGTGACATTCAACAAATTCATCACATACGAAAACGGGAAAAAGGTAAAGCTGGATCATGAATTCACCGTCAGCGGCATATATGGAACTTTCAACACTCCAGTAGGCAAAATCACCATCGCTCCTAATCCCGATTACACCCCTACACCCGCCTCTTCCGATGGAAATAAAGAAGAGGTCCGCTACCTTGTTATGCATTCCGGATTGACCGGCATGGTGGAATATTACGGCAATGCTCTGAAAGTGGACATGGCCGACCGCGACGCCATGGTCATCGACCTGAATCTCGAGGATGTGAACACACAACGTGCCAGCGACGTGCTGCGCACAATTATTGAGGTGTACAATCAGGACTGGGTGGACGACAAGAACATGATCTCGGCTGCCACGAGCCGTTTCATCGACGACCGACTGGTATTGATCGAAAGAGAACTCAAGGACGCCGACGACGCTGTCATGGATTTCAAATCGAAAACGGGTACGTTGGATGAAATGGCAGCCGCCCAAGTCAAAATGGAAACGTCCACAAGACTTGACGCCGGACTTCTGGAGACCACCAACATGATGGGCATGACCCAGTACCTGAAAGAATACCTGAACAATCCGGCCAACGCGAAATCCGTGATACCGGTCAACACAGGCACAGGAAACCTCCAGCTCGAGACGCTCGTATCCAACTACAACCAGCTGCTTCTTGCACGCAACAATCTGGCCGACGCAACATCCGACAACAATCCGATCGTGGTGGACTATGACGCCCAGTTGAAGGGAATGCGCCAGGCCGTGGTCGGCGCTGTCAACGCCCAGCTGTCGAGCCTGCAGAAAGCCATCGACAATTACAGACACGCACAAGGAGTGGTACATGGAGAACTTGCCGCCGCCCCTCAGCAGGCAAAGGTCATGCTGAGCATGGAACGCCAGCGTCAGGTGAAGGACCAGCTTTATCTGTATCTCCTCCAGAAACGGGAGGAGAACGAGCTTTCACAGAAGTTCACTGCTGACAACACACGCATAATCACACCCCCTTATACTAATAAAAAACCGGTTTCGCCAAAGAAAAAACTTATTTTGGGAATAGCGTTCCTGATGTCGCTGATAATTCCCGCCGGTATTATTTACCTGAGAGAGGTCTCCAACAACCGGGTGCGTTCGCGCCGCGATCTGGAGAAAATGTCGGCGCCGTTCGCAGGCGAGATACCTTTCGCAGGAAGAAAGAAGCACTTCGAGTGGCTGCGCAAACGTCTGAATTCCGGCAAGCACGCACATAAGAAACTTGAGACCGTGCCGATAACCGTACAAGCAGGGAAACGCGACGTGATAAACGAATCGTTCCGCATTGTACGAAGCAATATCGATCTTATGATGCGCGGCGACAAGGGATCGAACATCATAATGATGACTTCCTTCAATCCCGGCAGCGGCAAGTCCTTCGTTTCCTACAACCTCGCCACGTCGTTCGCCATCAAGAACAAAAAAGTCCTGATCATCGACTGCGACCTGCGTCATGGCTCGGCCTCGCAGTTCGTGGGTATGCCATCAAAAGGACTTTCCGATTATCTTGACGGATCGGTGGAGGACTGGAAGCGCCTCGTCGTGACCGATCCTAATACCGAGGGCCTTTATGTCCTCCCTATCGGTCATCGTCCCCCAAATCCCGCGGAGTTGCTCGAAACCGGCCGTATAGGAGAACTTATCGCCGAAGCCTCACGGAACTATGACTATGTGTTCCTGGATTGCCCGCCCATAGATATTGTGGTGGACACTCAGTTGCTGGAACAATATGTACACCAGACGATCTTCGTGATCCGCGCGGGACTGCTGGAACGCAGCGCTGTGGCCGATATAGACGAAATGTACCGCACCCACCGGTTCCGCCGCATGAGCATTTTGCTCAACGGAACACAAGGATCCAACAGCCGAGCCTCTTATTACGGATCATCTTATTACACCAACGAATTCTAAAGAATTGCTGACGATATGTGGCCTTTTTCAAAAAAAGTCCCCAAATTGGGTGAATCGGATTTTTTCAACGGCTTTACCGACTGGCACTCGCATATACTGCCTGGAGTGGACGACGGATTCCAGAAAATGGAAGACTCGCTGGTCGTTCTACGGCATTACGAAAACCTGGGCGTAAAGACCGTATGGCTCACTCCCCACATCATGGAGGAAGTGCCTAACACACCCCGGAAACTTCGGGATCGCTTCGAGCAGCTAAAAGAGGCTTATTCCGGACCTATCGTCCTTAATCTGGCCGCGGAGAACATGCTCGATTCGCTTTTCGAAGAGCGCGTGTCACAAAACGAACTGATGACCATAGGAGAGGACGGAGACCATATTCTTGTGGAGACTTCATATGTGAATCCCCCTATGGGCATGGACCAGATGATCTTCAACGTCATGTCAATGGGACTCACTCCCGTTCTGGCGCATCCGGAGCGTTATCGCTACATGGACAAGCAGGATTACTCCAAATGGAAAGAACGCGGTCTGATGTTCCAGACCAACTTTATGTCGCTTTTGGGGATGTACGGCGAGACGGCACGCGAGAAAGCCGAGTGGCTTCTGAAAGAAGGCATGATAGATCTCACCGGAAGCGATCTGCACAGATACAACCAGCTGAAAATCGCTCTGGAAACGAGAGCAAAAAACCACACCGCCATGGACACTCTCGTCAATATCGCCCAACATCCCAAAATAAAGTAACACATCACTTACATACTCAGACCGCGTGTCCCGCAAGGACGCGCGGTCTACGTTTTTGCCTCTTCAGCCGCCCCACAAGAGGCTGTTGCTGTTAAAATATGGTTTTAATTACGCTCGGTTGAGGATTTTTTATTAACTTTGCAAAGCGAAACCATAAGCATGGAAGTACATAGCAACGAGCGCCGCAAATTCCCGAACGCCGGGGGGCTCCGAAAGGGTCACCCATACGCTTTCTTTTTCGGAAATCGCGGCTATTTTTATGCTCATGCCGGAATTGAACCCCATGCCGACAACGCCATAGACTACACTAACACCAACAACATGAAAAGAGCCACATTGATACTGGAAGACGGCAGCCGTTACGAAGGATATTCGTTTGGCGCCGATGCCAGCGTTTCGGGCGAGGTGGTGTTCAACACCGCCATGACCGGGTATCCTGAAAGTTTGACCGATCCATCTTATGCCGGACAGATAATGACGCTAACCTATCCGCTCGCCGGCAATTACGGAGTACCGTCACGCGACATGGCCGACGACGGGATGGCACGATTCATGGAAAGCGAGCGCATACATGCCGCCGGCATGGTGGTGTGCGATTACAGCGAGGCCTTCAGCCACTGGAACGCCGAGTGCAGTCTCGGCGACTGGCTCAGGCAGGAAGGGATCCCCGCCATCACGGGAATAGACACCCGCGCACTTACCAAGCACCTGCGCGAACGTGGAGTGATAGCCGGACGCATAGTGGTGGAGGACACCCCCGATCCTAAACGTGAAAACTACGCCGACATCAATTTCGTGGAACGCGTCAGCCCCAAGGAAGTGACACGTTACAACGAAGGCAAAGGCCTTAAAAAAGTGGTTCTGGTGGACTGCGGGGCAAAAAACAATATAATCCGATGCCTTGCTAACCGAGGTGTGGAAGTGATCCGCGTGCCCTGGGACTACGACTTCAACACTCTGGATTTCGACGCGCTTTTCCTTAGCAACGGTCCGGGCAATCCCGAGACTTGCTCCACTACCGTCGAAAACATCCGCAAGTTCATCCAGAATCCTGACGAAAAACGTCCCCTGATGGGCATATGCCTCGGCCACCAGCTTTTGGGCAAAGCCGCCGGCGCTCACATCTACAAGCTTAAATACGGTCACCGCAGCCACAACCAGCCCGCGCGTCTGGAAGGAGACGTAAAGTGCTTCGTGACGAGCCAGAACCACGGATATGCAGTCGACGCTAATTCCCTCCCCTCCTCCTGGCAGACATGGTTCACCAACATGAACGACGGGTCGAACGAAGGCATACGGCATATATCCAAGCCTTGGCGTTCGGTACAGTTCCATCCTGAGGCATGCGGAGGTCCCGTCGACACGGAATTCCTGTTCGACGAATTCATCAATCAAGTAAAATCCCTTTAAGCACACGGCGCAATGTTTAAGAATACAGACAACAAGGAAATCAAGAAAGTACTGGTCCTTGGATCGGGAGCATTGAAAATCGGTGAGGCCGGCGAGTTCGACTATTCGGGCAGTCAGGCTTTGAAGGCCCTTCGCGAGGAGGGCATCGAGACCGTCCTGATCAATCCCAACATCGCGACGGTGCAGACCAGCGAGGGTGTGGCCGACCATATTTATTTTCTGCCGGTCACTCCATATTTCGTGGAGCGAGTGATCCAGAAAGAACGTCCGGACGGAGTTATGCTGGCCTTCGGAGGTCAGACAGCGCTGAACTGCGGCGTGGAACTTTACCATAACGACATTTTCGAGAAATACGGCGTAAAAGTCCTTGGCACTCCCGTGCAATCCATAATCGACACGGAGGACCGTGAGCTGTTCGTAGAGAAACTTAATGAAATAGATGTCAAGACCATCGCCTCCGAAGCCTGCGAGGACATAGAGCAGGCTCTGAAAGCCGCCGATGAGCTGGGTTATCCCGTCATCCTGCGCGCCGCATACGCATTGGGAGGTCTCGGATCCGGTTTCTGCGACAACGCCGAAGAACTGAAGAAAAAGGCTGAGAAAGCGTTTTCCTTCTCCCCGCAGGTGCTTGTGGAAAAGAGCCTGAAAGGATGGAAAGAAATTGAGTACGAGGTGGTGCGTGAC
>USIY01000158.1 GCA_900554845.1 uncultured Bacteroidales bacterium
TTTTTTTAATGATACGGCGACCACCGAAATCTACACGTAAGGATTCGTCGGCAGCGTCAGATGAGTATAAGAAACAGGCAGATGGTTGCCGACGCTCGTAGATATGATTCCGGCCCCCTGACGGCGAGCTTCCGCGGATATGATTTCCGCGGCGATTATATTGTTGGCCTCGTCCAGATGCGAAACTGGTTCATCGAGCAGTATAAAGTCGAACGGCTGGCACAGCGCGCGGACTATGGCCAGACGCTGTTGCTGGCCGATGGACATTTTCCCCGCGGGATAGTCCCGGCGGAACAATATGCCGAGTCGCTCCATCCATTCCTCAATACGGGCTTCCGAAGCGTGCCCCGTCAACGAATTCTTCAGCTGTACATTCTCCCATGCGGTCAGCTCCGGGAACAGCGAGAGTTCCTGGGGAAGATAAGCTATGTTGACACGGCGCGCGCGCTGCCAGTCGGCGGCCGACATGGAGGCGACGTCATGGCCGTTGAACAGAAGATGCCCCTCATAGTCCACCCTCGCTCCGAATATATAGGAGCACATCGACGACTTTCCTCCTCCGGAAGCCGCTTCCACAAGCACGGTCTCTCCGCGGCGGAACGTCACGTCAGTACGCCACACCTCCGACTCGGGGATCTTCTCCCCCACGAACACACGGGGGAGCATGTCGCGCAGCGTTATGGTCTCCAACGGTCCGAATTCCATATCTCCTTAATTATTTACTTTAATTGGCCGGGGCGGCGACTTTGCCGTTGCCGGCCGCGACTTTCAGAAGAGTCACCATGATATTCTCCCCCGGATTGTGCCCGGCGACATTTACCTCGAACCGAACGCTTCCGGAATGGGGAACAAGCTTGACTGCTATATTGCTGAACGCGCTGTAGTTCGGGTCGATCGTGGAAGGATTGATCGATACGCCAAAAATGCTGCCTTTGATATTCTCTCCGAGTTTGGACACATCTTCCTTACCCGACAATTCTCCCTTTGAGAAAAGGACGTCCGAACCCTCCTTAGACGAATTCATGTCCATCTCCTTGAGAAGTCCCATGAGGTCGGCGGTATTTCCGCCATTTGTCTGGATCAATCCTTTATAACCGTTATTTTCCGGCGAGGCAGCCACAGCTACGGTGCCGTCCACACATCCCATCGCGTTCACCACGAATCCGATCATGGAAAGTTTTCCCGACACTTGATTCTTGATCTGCTGCACGAGTTTCTGCGGCACCGCCACGGCGCCGACCACATCAGCCTTGCCGCCGATCTTGGCCAGCACGCTTTCGTCGATCTTCTTTGAAGGATACAGGAATTTGGCGTCGCGGCCTTTGCCGTCGAGCAATCTCGCCGACATCTTCATCGCACCCTTTTCCAAACGGACGTCAAAAGTGGCGAAGCCGGCGTCCTTGAACAACGCTTCGATTCCCATCTTGGCCATGGCGCGGCGCTCGAATCCGATACCGGTAACGTTCATCACGCCGTTGATGTCGCACCAACCGGCAAAATCGGCGTCGGTGTCTTCAAGCATCGGCGCGAATTCGCTGTCGGCGAACGACTGCTTCTCGCTCAAGGCCATATACGTCTTGATCTTGTCGATGTCTATCCGGCTGCCCTCCTTGCCGATCCAATAGCGGTCGTCGGTAATGGCATAGTTGGCGTTATACCTTATGCCGTCCTTTTCTTCCCATTCACCGCCGATGAACTTCACCACTACGGACTCGAACTTGGAAGTGCTGTAAAGATCACCCACAACAAATTGCGAAAAACCGTCGGCGAATATCACGGCCACGGTGGGAGCCACACCGCTGTCGCCGTCAAGAATGGACCGCATCAACTGTTTGGTTCTCTCGTCGCGGCTTTGGCTGATCAACTGCAGCAGTTCCGGGCTGGCCTCCACTTTACCGCCGTCGATCTTCGACCCTGATTTCTCGAGAATGCTGTGAAGATCCTGAACCACCACATAGCTGGCGGTATTGGGGATATGCAGGAACAGCTCCTTAACGTCGGCGCCGTTGTCCTTGCGGCAGCCGGTCAGAATCACGGCCGCGATCAATGTGAGCATCAAACAGAACTTTTTCATATCGGTATCGGTTTATAAGTTACTTGATGAAGTTCCAAAAAAATGGGCGTCCTCCCGAACGCCCAAGTTGATGTATCGTTGTTTTAATTCTCTATGAGTGGGTGGAGATGGATTCGAACCACCGTAGGCATAAGCCAGCAGATTTACAGTCTGCCCCATTTGGCCACTCTGGTATCCACCCGGGCTTGCGACTGCAAAGTTACTACAATTATTCGGAATTTACAAATTATTGAAATTTTTCTTTATTTTGTTAAAAAGCATTCCTAAATTGACATTTTTTCATTAACTTTGCAAGTTGAAAAAGGTTATATAATAAAACCCGGCCGCGAGGCATCAAAATTCACCCGCGGAAAGATTGCAATAACGGGACGCAAGTTCCGGTGACATAACCCGAAACTAAACATAAACCCAAAATACTATATACTGTTATGGACACATTGAACCTGTCTCAGTACGGAATTAAGGATGTAAAGAAGATCATCCACAACCCGAGCTACGAAGAGCTCTTCAAGGACGAAACCAACCCCAATCTGGAAGGCTATGAAAAAGGTATCGTAACCGATCTCGGCGCCGTAGACGTATTCACCGGCGTATACACCGGCCGTTCTCCCAAAGACAAATATCTGGTGAAGGACGAAGTGTCGGAGAATACTGTATGGTGGACCACCGACGGCTACAAGAACGACAACAAGCCCATCAGCACAGAAGTATGGGACAAGCTTCGCGAGAAAGCCGTAAAGGAGCTGAGCGACAAGACCCTGTACGTAGTGGACTGCTATTGCGGCGCCAACAAGAGCACACGCATGTGCGTGCGTTTCATCATGGAGGTTGCATGGCAGGCGCACTTCGTGACCAATATGTTCATCCGTCCCACAGCCGAGGAACTGAAGGAGTTCAAGCCCGATTTCGTGGTATTCAACGCCTCCAAGGCCAAGTGCGAGAACTATGAGGAACTGGGTCTCCACTCAGAGACCGTCGTAGCCTTCAACATCAAGCAGCGCGAGCAGGTGATCCTGAACACCTGGTACGGCGGCGAAATGAAGAAGGGTATGTTCTCGATGATGAACTACTTCAACCCGCTCCGCGGCATCGCTTCCATGCACTGCTCCGCCAACACCAACATGGACGAGACCGAGACCGCGATCTTCTTCGGTCTGTCCGGAACCGGCAAGACCACTCTGTCCACCGATCCGAAGCGCAAGCTGATCGGCGACGACGAGCACGGATGGGACGACGAGGGCGTCTTCAACTATGAAGGCGGCTGCTACGCCAAGGTGATCAACCTCGATCCCGAAAGCGAGCCCGACATCTACAACGCAATCACACGCGACGCCCTGCTGGAGAACGTTACCGTACGTCCCGACGGCACATGCGACTTCGCCGACAAGAGCGTTACGGAGAACACCCGCGTTTCCTACCCCATCTATCACATCAAGAACATCGTTAAGCCCGTGTCCAAAGGTCCGGCCGCCAAGCAGGTTATCTTCCTGAGCGCCGACGCCTTCGGCGTGCTGCCTCCCGTTGCAATCCTTAACAACGAGCAGGCCAAGTACTACTTCCTGAGCGGTTTCACCGCCAAGCTGGCAGGTACGGAGCGCGGAATCACCGAGCCCACACCCACCTTCTCCGCTTGCTTCGGCCAGGCTTTCCTGGAGCTGCATCCCACAAAGTACGCCGAGGAACTCGAGAAGAAGATGAGCGCGAACGGCGCACACGCTTACCTGGTGAACACCGGCTGGAACGGCACCGGCAAGCGTATCTCCATCCGTGACACTCGCGGTATCATCGACGACATCCTTAACGGTGACATCGACAAGGCTCCCACAAAGGTGCTGCCTTACTTCAACTTCGTAATTCCCACCGAATTGCCCGGAGTTGATCCCAAGATCCTGGATCCCCGCGACACCTACGCGGATCCCGCCGAGTGGGACAAGAAAGCCAAGGAACTCGCCCAGATGTTCATCAACAACTTCAAGAAGTTCGAGAACAACGAGGCCGGCAAGGCACTCGTAGCGGCAGGTCCTCAGCTCTAAATAAATTTAAACAGTTTCTAAGAGAATCTGTACCCCACTATACGAAACGCACGGTCCGAAACCGTGCGTTTCTTTTTGTTTTGTCTTTATTTGCCCATTGATTTGCATCAAAGGCAGAACACTTGTTTTTGATTCCAAAATGCAGTAACTTTGAAACATAAATAACAAACCAACTTATAATGAACCATCGGACTCTGAGCGCGGCCCTTCTTCTTTTGGCCGCCGCCCCGGCGCTCGACGCCGAAATCATCAATATCGTCACCGACAACAACTCCCTGGTGCTCGACGCTGTCAAAGGAGGACCTCTCAGGTATGTCTATTATGGGACACGCCTCTCCGACGCCGAAGCCAACTCAGTTTGGGACGCGAACATCCCGGCATGGGAAGCATATCCCTTCTACGGCTCGTACCCCGAGCATGAATCGGCGATGGCCATGACCCATGCCGACGGCAACATGACCATGGACATGGCTGTGGAGAGCGTTTCCAAAACTACCGTCGACGGGCAGCCCGTCACCGTGGTGACGATGAAGGACCGTTACTATCCTCTGACCGTAAAGCTCAATTACAGGACCTACCCGAAGGACGACATCATCGAGATGTGGACCGAAACCACAAACGGCGAGAAGAAACCGGTGGTGCTCCGTCAGTTCGCCTCCGGCTCGCTCCCCGTACGCTGCGAAGATGTCTGGATCCAGAATTATCATGGAGGATGGGCCAACGAGGCACGCGTCAACGATGAGCCTCTGCGTCCCGGCATGAAAGTGATAAAGAACCGCGACGGCGCACGCAACGCGCACACCAGCCGTGGCGAGATAATGCTGAGCCTCGACGGCAAGGCCCGGGAACAGACCGGCCGCGTGATCGGAGCCGCCGTGGAGTACGGAGGCAACTACAAACTCCGCATCGACACCGACGAAAGCCTGCACCACCGTCTCTTCGCAGGAATGGACGAGGAAAATTCATGGTACAATCTGAAACCGGGCGAAACCTTCGTCACTCCTCCGCTGGCACTGACGTTCAGCTCTGACGGAATGGGCACCGTTTCCCGACGCTTCCACCGCTGGGGCCGCGAGAACCGTCTGGCCAACGGCGACAAAGCACGCAAAATTCTGCTCAACTCCTGGGAAGGTGTCTATTTCGACATTAATGAAGAGGGAATGGACCGCATGATGAAGGACATCGCCTCTATGGGCGGCGAGCTTTTCGTGATGGACGACGGATGGTTCGGCGCGAAATATCCCCGCAAGAATGACTCAAGCTCGCTCGGAGACTGGATCGTGGACACAAATAAGCTGCCAAACGGAATCAACGGACTGCTGGAATCGGCAAAAAAGAACGGCGTGAAATTCGGTATCTGGATCGAGCCGGAAATGACTAACACCATTTCTGAATTTTATGAAAAACATCCCGAGCTGGTGGTCAAGGCTAAAAACCGCGACGTGGTGAAAGGACGAGGAGGGACGCAGCTGGTGCTTGACATGGGAAATCCTAAGGCCCAGGAGGTAGTGTTCCAGGTAGTGGACACTCTGCTGACCAAATATCCCGACATCGATTACATCAAATGGGACGCCAACGCACCGATCATGAGCCATGGGTCGCAGTATCAGACAGCCGACAACCAGAGCCACCTTTACATAGACTATCATAAAGGACTTGTAAAGACGCTGGAACGCATCCGCGCGAAATACCCTGACGTCACCATCCAGTTGTGCGCC
>USIY01000159.1 GCA_900554845.1 uncultured Bacteroidales bacterium
CTATGGGATCTATATATGACGTGATTTCATAAGGTCTTACCTCAAAAGGTGTGGATTCCCCCTTGAAATATGGATTTTCCCATGCGGCCTCAAGATCCTGGCCCAATTCGGCCGTCACCCTATATGTGGCGGGAGCCTTCAGAGTGACTACTTCCGGCATCTCCCCATATAAAAAGCTGTCGGTCGCAACGCTTTCACCATCTTTGATGAAATTGATCTTGAACTTACTCAGATCTATGTCGTTTCCGGCACGGGTCACCAATATCTCGTCATCGGTCGTCGACAGATCGAGCGCCGATTTCAGCACCTGTCCCTCGTCTTCGGACATCACAGGGTCGAAATTATTGTCTTTGGAACAACCTGTGGCCAATAATGTTGCCGCCAGCAGCGACAGTATATATTTATTATTCATTTACTTAATCTTATTTGCGGCGGCGCGGAGCGGCAGTAACCGTCACATCGTCCGTATATCCGAGTTTAACATTGTCGAGAGTCAGCACAGAACCGACGGCAAAAGCCACATACTCATTGGTCGGTATGTTATTATTTAATCCATTGTAACCACTAATACTGAGATCTGAGCCTGATGGAATATTCAGCCCAGGCCCCAGATCTGTATCGTCTCTCATGGAACGGAACCGCACATACAGCTTAGCGGCCTTCTTCCCGAAGGGATATTCAGGAATTCTGATTGTTACAGACTTCATATCAGAACTTGCTGATAGATATTCTGTCTTCTCCGCAATAACTGCACCCGAAGCATCATACACATGAATATCGGCCTGCGCCTGATGATCTTTACGGGGTGCATATTTATATTCGAATGTCAAAGTCATGGGACGTGAATTGAAAGCCACACCATTGCTACGATGTTCAGTACCATCATAACTATATTCTCCAAGGAAAAGGACACCTTCCGATATATTCAAACCTCCCGGATATTTACCACTATACGTTTGATGATCTCTATCTCTTTCAGGAAGCGTACCATTATGACTATAGCCCACAGTACGGATTATGCAAACGCCGTTATCAAGATAAGTTGAAGGCACAACAAACCATGTATTCAATGGATTTGAGCCTGAATATGCTGTTTTGGCATTTAACGAGGTCCATCCAGCCGGCGCAAAACGGTCAATAGTTGTGTGCCATTGGTAGCTTAATGCTCCAAATGTACCTCCTGTATCTATATTTTGAAAATAAACACGGTCTCCATTTTCCGAGAAATTGCCGTTCGGCACATCAGCCGCTGCCTCTGTTGTAAACGCAGGAATTGTCTTCTCGAAAGATCCGTTGATTTTCAGCTTATAGGCCTCATACTGAGTATTTGCGGATAATCCTTTGATCCTTATCATTCCATTGGCCTCGTCACGGATCACATTCGCCGGAGTAACTCCGGCATTACCGTTGAAGATGTCCAGATTGTTGGTCAGGAACTGCTTCATCTCCGCATCGTCGGTATCGATTCTGAATACCACGAACTTGGCGAAGGCATCCACAGTCACACTGTACGCCGGACCATTCACCGAAACCGGTACCGTCTCATTTATTTTGCCGTAGTTGCTCTCTATCTGAACGGTTTCTGTGGTAGCACTTGGAACAGGCAGCACATAAGTATAAGTGTAGGGATAAGGAGCGCCAGCGGACGCCGAGGCGGTCACGTTCTTTATTTCCAGATTCTTGTTGCCTATACTGAACTTGATACGGTTCTTAAGCTGCTCGGAATTGGTGTTGACAACCAGACTGAGTTCCTCGGCCATATAATCGATATTGCCCGCGCTCTTGATGGTGTACTCAGTCTTGGCGACATTAGCTTTAAGAGAGACCGCTCCCGCAGACGTATCCGATACAGTCTCCGTGGAAATACGCCCCATAGCATCCTTGGCAGTTACCTGAACGCTATATTTGCCTGCCGGAAGCTTGCCGAGGAAATCCTTCACATTCACAACCGCCATCTTGCCCGGATTCTTGAAAATTCCGGAAACCTTCACACCCTCGTTGGCAAGCAACGCCTGAACGGATTCCGAAGCGCCCACCAATTCCACGCTTTTGCCGAAACTCGGCTCATAAGTTCCCTCTTCTGTAGCCACATCGAGAGTTACCTCCTGGAAACCTGCGAATGAATATATGTCAAACTGAGGACTGACGGCCAGCTCGTCGTACTCCATCATTTCTATAGGGGTGCCCGACGTGAAGTTTGTGGCGCGGACTTCCGGAGCCGGCGAATCAAAAAGATCGTCGCCAAGAGTTATCTTTATGGTTTCGGTGGCGACTTCCTCGGAGAACTGTATATCCAGCTCCATGTCCCCTTTGGTGACATTGCCCGTGGCATTGACGGTAATCACATAATGATGACGTGGAGAGGCCTTGAATTTGGCAGGTTCCACCGTCACGGTCTTTCCCTGATCATTGGCGAACGTCACTTCCAGACGGACATCCTCGTTTCCCGAAGGATCGATGAACGCCGGACGCGTCTCGTCTTTTGCGAATATCACGCGCTCATCGTGACCTGCGGTCTTGATTGCCGCGCTGTGATTCGGATAAATCGCCGTGAAGGCGTCAGTGTAACGCACGGACACCATCGCGTTGGCGAGAGTGGCGGCGACAGTCACCGGAGTCGTGGCGCCGGGTGACACATGGACCGTATTGCTTCCTTTGAAACAGGGATATTCGAAACCTTGTGTCGCGAGGTCGCCGTACTTGGCCTCGATGGTATAGTCTCCTATGGGAAACTCCTTCTCCTGGTCGAAAGCGTCAAAACTATCCCAGTTTTTGCTGTATGAATTGTCACTTTTTGTAAGGCTCACCCCGAATTCGTTTACATCCGGGACAAAGGGACACATCGTGTCGTCGGCGCGCGTGTTGTGCATCAGCCGCCCGTCGGACTCAAGGTTGAGCGCGATGCCCCCCATCTGGTCCGAGCCGCTCCATGGATTGTCGTCGTTGCAGCCGGTAATCGCAAGAACCGGCGCCAACGCCAACAAAAGCGGCCATTGTAGAAATCTTTTCATTATAGTTGTTATTGTTTTTTCGCTACTTGTCATCTTTGCCCGAACTTCAGGACTGAGTGTAATAATCACCGCATATTCCGTTTTATTATCAGAATCCGTCAAATTAAACACTCCGGACTTTCCATTGTCTTATTTGACGGTTACTTTTGATAAGTACGGGCAACATAAGTTCAATTTATCGGCGAAGTTAATATATTTATTCCAATATTTAGATATGTTAACGTTGATATGTTTTACAATTGTCCCAATTTTACCAATAAACACTTATCGGGAAATCAAGGGAAAAGATAGTAAAATTCCAATTTGACCAATAAAGTAATAATGAAAACAATTAAGATGGCGATAGTGGCGCTGGGCATAGCGCTGCTGAGTGCAAACGCGGCGCAGGCCCAGGGTCTCAGTGACATTTTCGGGGCATTGGGCAACATGATCGGCGGCAATTCACAGTCCGGCAACGGCCAAACGTCCGGCAACGGAGGAGACAACATCCTCGGCAATCTTCTGGAAGGAGTGTTCTCCAGCAGCAACATCACCGTCCGGGACATGGCCGGCGTGTGGACCGCCAACGGTCCGGCGGTATGCTTCCAGTCGGAAAACTTCCTGAAGCAAGCCGGCGGCAAAGCGGCCGCGGCCGTAGTGGAAAAGAAAATCTCTCCTTATTACAACACTCTCGGACTCAACGGAGCGGTCATAACGATCGAGACCGACGGTACTTTCTCCCTGAAAACAAAAATGGTGACACTGAAAGGCGACATCACTCCCGTGGAGGGCAAGAAAGGGGTGTTCAGCTTCAATTTCTCCATGTTGGGAATGAGACTTATGGCCGTCAACACTTATGTGGAGAAAACATCCAAATCAATGAGCATCATGTTCGACGCCACCAAACTCGTCTCGTTGCTCTCGGCGATCTCAAAGGTGGTGAACATCCAGACGCTAAGCGCCATAACAAAAATACTCGATTCCTACGACGGACTCTGCGTTGGCTTCCGCACCGACAAGACCGGCTCCGTCCAGGGGGAGACGACAGGCTCAGACAGCGGACTCTCCGGGCTCGGCACACTTCTGAACGGGCTCGGACTCGGAGGTTCCAATCAGAACAATAACGGCGCCAACAACGGCTCCGGCTATAATTCCAATACGAACAACAACTCGAACTCCGACAATTCCGCAATCAACGACTCTGTCAACGGCAACGCTTCCAACAGCGGAACACAGTCGCAGGAATCGGTCAATGAAAGCATCGACCGACTCCGCAACATTCTTGGCGGTTCCAAAAAGAAATAATTCCGGAGATTATAATCCGGAGAGACGGGCAAGATATTTGCCTAAAATATCGAATTCCAAGTTCACGACCGTACCGACTCTGATTTCACAGAAGTTGGTATGGTCGTGCGTATATGGTATGATGGCGTTCATGAATCGGCACGACATCATGTCGGGATGCTCCGCTGTCGCGTCCTGCGGATCGCAGACAGTGAGCGACACTCCGTTCACTGTCACGGAACCCTTGTCGACAGTCACATAACCACGGCGCGCCATCTCGCGGGGAACGTTGTAAGCGAACGTGTAATACCAAGAGCCGTTGGCCTCGCGGACGTCGGTGCAGACGGCCGTCTGGTCCACATGACCCTGCACGATATGTCCGTCAAGGCGCCCGTCGATGCGCATGCTCCGCTCCAGATTCACAAGCGAACCAACCTCAAGAAGACCCAGGTTGCTCCGCTCCAGAGTCTCCTTGATGGCCGTCACTGTATAGGAGCCGTCACCGATGGCCACCACTGTGAGGCACACTCCGTTGTGCGACACCGACTGATCTATCTTCAACTCGTCGACGAAAGGACACGACAATGTGATATGCAGATTGTCCCCCTCACGGCGCAGTCCCTCCACACGGGCCGCGCACTCCACTATTCCTGAAAACATATTATTCAAAAATTCTAATTTAATTCTAAGTTTGCTCAACTTCTTTGCAAATATAGAAAAAATACGCTAAATTTACGAGTTGAAATCTGATTTTAATTAACGGCATTAATTAACAGGAAGATTATGGGGAACGGATTCACACTGCCACGCGCCGTCCATCCGGTAAAGAAGATGGACGCCACGCGAATGCGGCAGATAACGATAATCGGCGCCAACGGGGCGGGCAAATCGCGGTTCATGGACGAAATGACCGAACTCTGCGGCGACCATGCCTACTGCATGGATGTGCTTACAGCCTTCTTTCCCGAGCTTTCGGAATCCACACGTCCCGGCAGCGTCGACGTCCTTTACCGCGAGGCGGTGCGCCGTCAGCCTTTCCTCCGCACCGACGCCGTGAGCCAGCTGGACAAGATTTTTTACCTTCTCTTCCTCGATGAAATCACCAATCTCTTCGACGTCAAGAAAAACCTGCGGCAACACTGTTCCAAGACCAAGCTTCCGGAGAGCCGTTTCGACCTGGTGCGCCGACATTGGGAACGCATCTTCCCCGGCAACCGTTTCGTCCGCAACGGCTCGAGGATAATGTTCGGGACCGGTTCCGGAGGCGACCTGATAACCATCGACAAACTGAGCCAAGGGGAAAAGGCCGTTCTTTATTATTTGGCGGGAGTGTTGTTCGCCATGCCCGACGCCGTGGTGTTCATAGACTCCCCGAGCCTGTTCCTGCATCCCGCCATCCGGCAGTCGCTCTGGGACACCGTGGAGCAATTGAGGCCCGACTGCACGTTCATCTACAATTCCGTGGACGTGGACTTCGTAACCAGCCGCACGCGCAACACCTGCCTGTGGGTGAAAAGCTACAATTCCGAAAGTCACGCCTGGGACTACGA
>USIY01000160.1 GCA_900554845.1 uncultured Bacteroidales bacterium
TGGATTCTTTGGAGAACCATTTGCGTACGAAGGGTGACGGCTTTGAAGTGAAGATGTTGCCGACGTGGCGTCCGGACAAGGCGATGGCGGTGGAGAATCCTGTGGCATACAGGGAGTACATAGATCGTCTGGGGGAGGTGGCCGGTGTTACGGTCAGGAAGTTCAGCGATGTGATCGAGTCTTTGCGGAAGCGTCATGAATTCTTTGAGTCAGTCGGCTGTCGTCTAAGCGACCATGGCATCGAGGAATTTTATGCTGAGGATTACGCGCCTGCGGAGATAGATGCGATTTTCGAGAAAATCTATGTTCGTGGCGAGGAATTGACGCGCGAGGAGATCCGTAAGTTCAAGTCGGCGATGCTGGTGGAGTTCGGCATCATGGACCATGATTCGGGTTGGACGCAGCAGTTTCATTACGGACCTATCCGCAACACCAATTCGCTGATGATGGCTAAGCTTGGTCCGGACACGGGCTTCGATTCCATCGGTGACTTTACTGTGGCGAAGAATATGGCGAAGTTTTTGGATGCTTTGGCAAAGCGTGACAAGCTTCCCAAGACTATCATCTATAATATCAATCCCCGGGACAATGAGTTGGTGGCGACGATGATCGGCAATTTCCAGGACGGTCGTTACGGAGCCGGGAAGATCCAGTTCGGATCGGGCTGGTGGTTTCTTGACCAGAAGGACGGCATGGAGAAGCAGATGAACGCCTTGAGCAACCTTGGTTTGCTGAGCCGTTTTGTGGGAATGCTCACGGATTCGCGCTCTTTCCTTAGCTATCCGCGTCATGAATATTTCCGTCGTACGCTTTGCAATCTGATCGGCACTGACATCCAGAACGGACTGTTGCCGGCTTCGGAGATTGACTTCATCGGAAAGGAGATCGTGGCGAAAGTCTCGTACGGAAACGCCAAGGAATATTTCAAGTTCTGACAATCCGCCCTTAATTGGACCAAGGGACGTAATGGCCATGGCCATTACGTTTTTTTTGTATGACGATAGCGATAAAAGATAGTTGAAGTGCAATATAAATGAAATATTAATAAAAATTAAGATAAAATTTGCATTATGTTGCACATTTAAAATATTAGTGTTATATTTGCGGCCATAAGCGTTGACCTGATGTTAATCACTAACGCATAAGTATGAAACATCAGGAGTTTGATCTGATATTATTCCGGTAATTTGACAATCACCGTTGAGAAAGCAGGCCGATATCTCTATCTTGTCCGACAGAGTTGCTTACTTATAATAATTTCAAGAGCAGATTTGTGCCAACCGAAGTGTATATAACCCAAATACAAATTAACCTATTATGAAAACAATTGATTTGAGAGCCGGATTGTTGGCTGCAGTGCTGACAGCCGTGCCTGTGCTGTCGGTTAGTACGGAGGCCGAGGCAGCTGTAGAAGATCCGGTGTTGGACAAGATCGGAGTGGTGTTGTACAAAGGAGCCACAGAGAATGAAGGATTTGTGATCAAGTATGCCTCGTCGCAGAATATTGAGGTGGTTGAACCTGAAAAGGAAGGTATTGTGGAAGTTGAGTTTATAGAACGCAAAGGATCGGACGATTACTATAAGCTTACCCCGGTTGGTGCGGGAGAGACACGGATACATGTGATGTATAAGCGGCAAGGAACTAATGAAGACAATTTCTATCTTGGCGTAAAGGTGGTGGATCCATCAGCCGGATCAGCCAAGATGTTTGTCCGCATGAAGAACGGAGAAACTATCTCGGGAAACACCAAATGTATGATTGCATATCTGGAGGGTGAGGATATTAATAATTTCTATGGGTATGATTGTTACGCGGTGCTTGCGGAGAAATCAGACGGGACAACGCTTGTAATGGATGAGACCCGGTCTATATTCGGCGACGGAGAGCTGTTGTGGGCAGTAAATACACCCGAACAGGTAAGTTATGGATATGAAAGTCCCAGTCTGGTGCCGTTGAATGTACGTCAGATAGACAATATGAATAAATATTCCTTGTACTCTGCCGACGGCAATAAATATCTTGGTTTTACACGCAGTGACAAAACCAAGCTTCAAATGAGTGAGAGTGAGACCGACAAGTATGTTTCAATCAGTATCGATGAAGATAATCTGGCGCAGATCCATTTTATAGATGATACTGAGCCCGCAAGGGTTATAAAGTTCCAACAGGCCAAGAACGGCACCAAAGCTTTCAGAAATTCAAAAACATCCACCGGCGCCAACGGTATATATGCCTTGGTGGAACTGTATGTGGAGAAGGAAGTGGAATTTACAAAACCGGAGGTATCGGCTGTTAAGGTCATGGTTGACGGCATCCAGGTGACCGGAGAAAACATTTATGTGTCGGAAGGTGAACATATTTTGACATTCGAAGGAATACCGGAGGGTGACAAGCTGTATTATACCCTCGGAGACGCAACGGAGATAGATCCTCAGGATGAGGGGGGCGTCGCTCCTAACCGTTATGAGGGGAACGACATCAAGATAACGGGCACATCCGGAACTCTCGAATATTACGTAGAGTCGAAAGGAATGCAGTCCGACAAGGCCAAGAAGACAATAAGCATCTCGACAGGCTTGGACAACATAAACATTGAGGAGGAGTCCTTATATTATGACATGAACGGAGTCCGCACGGAATCGCCCAGGCAAGGTATATACATCAAGAAATCGGGCAACAAGTCGGAGAAGGTTGTGAAATAAGAGCCATCGGGAAATATATAGAGCGACAGCTCGCACATTGAGAAAACAAAAAGGAACCTTACGGGTTCCTTTTTGCATACCATTCGGCGAACTTTCTGAGGCCTTCGCGAAGAGGAGTTGAAGGACGGAAGTTGAAATCCTCTTCCAGAGGAGCAGTGTCGGCGAAGGTGACAGGGACGTCACCGGGCTGCATCGGCACCAGTTCGGTATGGGCGTCGAAATCGTAATCCTCCGGCAGAATGCCGGCCCGTATCAATTCCTCCTGCAGGATTTTCACGAAATCCAGCAGATTCTCAGGATGGTTGTTGCCGATGTTGTACAGGCGGTACGGCGGTACGGGAAGTCCGTCCTCGCCGTCACGGCGTTCCGGGGCATGCTTCATCACGCGCACCACGCCCTCCACGATATCGTCGATATAGGTGAAGTCGCGCTGACAGTTCCCGTAATTGAAAATCTGAATCTTCCCGCCTTTCACCAGCTTGTCGGTGAATCCATAGTAGGCCATGTCGGGACGGCCGCAGGGACCGTAGACAGTGAAGAATCGCAGGCCGGTGCAAGGAATGTTGTAGAGCTTCGAGTAGGCGTGGGCCATCAGCTCGTTGCTCTTCTTGGTGGCGGCGTACAGGCTGACGGGATTGTCCACTTTGTCGTCGGTGCTGTAAGGCACTTTCTTGTTCGATCCATACACGCTGCTGCTCGAGGCATAAACCAGATGCTCCACAGGATAGTGGCGGCACGCCTCCAGAATATTGTAGAATCCCACAAGATTGCTCTCCACATAGGAGTCGGGATTGGTGATGGAATAGCGCACGCCGGCCTGGGCGGCGAGATTCACTACAACTTGGGGACGATATTCGGAGAACAGGCCGTCGACGGCGCTACGGTCGGCGATCGAGGCACGCATGAACCGGAAGCGCGGCGCGAATGTTTCCAATTCGCGGAGACGTTCCTCCTTGAGGCTCACGTCATAATAGTCCGTGACGCTGTCGATGCCGAAAACGTTGCAATCGGGAAACTCCCGCAGCAGGCGCAAGGCCAGGTTGGCGCCAATGAATCCGGCCACGCCGGTGATCAATATAGTTTTGCCGTTAAGGCTGACATTATTCTGTAACATTGAAGTTGTTTCAAGTAATTTACATTTAATAAAGCATTCTGCAAAAATACAAAAAAATAGCGGCCCGAGCAATAAATTAAACTCTGTGGCACGGAATGTGTCTATATTTGGAATTGAAATGAATAGGTTGAGAAAATGACGAGAATATCAAAAATAATCAGCGGCAGCAAGAGGGCAGTGTTCCTGTATTGTATGTTGGCGGTTGCCGCGATGGCCATACCCGTGGTCGTTTCCTGCGGGAACGACCGGTCCGGTGAAAATTCCGGCGACGACAAGATTCCGGCGTCCGTAGAACTGTATCAGGAGCTGAAATCCGTCGACAAGATGGTCTTCGCCTCCATGAGCATCACGAAGAGCGTAAAAATGGAATCGGACGCCTGGTACAAGATCGGCAAGCGCATCGCGGTGTATTCATATGATTCCTATATGCGCGCGTATATCGATATGTCGGCGCTGCAGGAATCGGACATGATATTCGACGAGAAGAACCATACCGTTAGCATCACTTTGCCTCCTGTTGTTACCGAGGTTACCGGGCGCGACATGACCATGCGCAAGGAATATGAGAACATCGGAATCTTTCGCTCCGAACTTGACAGCAAGGAACGCGCCGAAATGAAAGAAAAGGCCAACGAGTCGTTCGTAAAGGAAGTCAAGGACAACCCTCAGTTCAAGCAGCGCCTCACTCAGGAAGCGCAGAGAAAGGCGCGTAAATATTTCGAGGCTTTGTGTGAATCAGCGGGCTATGTGGCCAGCATAAATTTTAAGTGAGATGTATAAGAAATTCATAATAGCAAAAATCGCTGTAATCATTGCTGTGGTTTGCTGCGTGGTGGCGCTTGGGGTATATATCGTGAACAGAGCCAAGTCCGCCGATCCGGGTAAAACCTATGAAGTGGCTGAAGGTAAGGTTGTCGACATGAAACAACTCGCCGAATTATGCACGGTCGAGATATACAGTGAAGTCCCGGTGCTCGACACCATAAACGACAAGGTCCTTTTCGGAGTCCAGAAGCAGCGCGGCAGCGTGAGTTTCGATCTCGAAAAACTGCAGGTTGACGCCCAGGGAGATACGGTGTTCATAAGGCTTTCGCCGGAGATTATAAGATTGGAGGAAGCCACCGATTCCAATTCGTGGGAGGTGATCGACACCAAGTCACTGAAGCTTATGCGCAGCGGCCGGCTCACCGCGGAAGAGGACAACATGGTGAAATCGCACATCAAATCCAAGTCGGTCCGCGAACTTTACAAGAACGGCACTGTGAAGCGTGCAAGGACCGAAGCCTGCGCGAATCTCCGGGCACTGTATTCCAGAATCTACAAGAAGCCTGTGGTTGTGACGGATCCCACACCGAACGGAACTCTAAAATGACAGTTGAACGCGATTCCTTCTCAAATAACGGAGCAATGTAAAAATAATCCGGGCGACCTGCAAGGGGCGCCCGGATGCCTTTGTCATTTGTCAGAGGAATATGTAGTTATGATTTCTTTCCCCAGAAAGTCGTGTTGTTGCCGTATCCCGCGAATACCAGCGTAGCCGGACGGTTGTTTGCCTCCCAATCGCATTCACGCTTCACGTAGAGGGAAACATCGCCGATCTTGAGAATTTGTTTCGCGGCGTCGTAGCTCCAGTTCCTGCCGTCGAACGGACCTCCCTGCACCACATGGTTGTCGAAGAGGGTGATGACGGAGGATTCCTGCATTATTCCGTATTGGTAGGCCAGATTTATAAATTCCCAGTCGCCGACGAGCTCATTCTCGGCCACGGCCACCTGAGGCACGGCTCCGTAACGCTCCGGCATGACGAGAGGCCAGCCATCTTCCGTCCAGACGATGGAACGGACGTGTCCCAGCATCACGGCGTTGCTGGCTTCATTTCCGTCATAGTCCGCGGGGAATCGGGCCTGCGAAGAATAGAACCAGTTGTCGTTGCCGTCGTCGAAAACGGTACAGTGCGAGAATCCCACCCAGCCGGGAG
>USIY01000161.1 GCA_900554845.1 uncultured Bacteroidales bacterium
GCCTTGTGAAGCACGTTCAAGATGGCGTGGTCGCCGCATCCGGGGCACCAGCGCGCCGTTTGTCCATTCTTATAATCGGAGGCCGTATAGGCCTTGTTTTCGTTCTGTTCCATGATTTCTGCGCTTAACATGTTTCAGAATTAATATGCTCTATAACGCCTTCCACCACCTCGCGGACAAGGAAGGGCTGTCCCTCTACCTTGTTGATTCTGAGGATCTCCTTCATAGGCATGTGCATCTGCAGGTAATCCGCGAACATACCGGTATTGAGCTCGGCCACTATTACGCGTTTGTAACGGCTCAGCACTTCGAAAGTGTTTTCAGGCAGCGGGTTTATGTATCTGAACTGCCAGAAAGCCACCTTATGTCCCATAGCGTTCAGCTCGGTGGCTGCGGCAAGAAGATGTCCGTAGGTACCGCCCCATCCTATCAGAATTGTGTCGGCGTCGGGGGCGATCATAGGCTCCACATGCGGCACTTCCTTGGCGATGCGCGCAATTTTCTCCTGGCGGGTATGCACCATCATCTCGTGGTTCGGTCCGTCGGTGCTGATGACAGAAGTGTCGTAATCCTTCTCCAGTCCTCCGAGACGGTGCATTGCTCCTGGTGTGCCTGGAAGCGCCCAATATCGGGCCATGTTCTTCTCGTCGCGGAGATAGGGACGCCATCCTTTCTCCAGACGGTCCTGCGTAAGGATATGGGGATGAATCTCAGGATAATCGTCATTCTCAGGAATACGCCATGCCGAGGAACCGTTGGCGATGAACGCATCCGTAAGGAGTATCACAGGAGTGATATGCTCCATAGCGATTCTTGCGGCCTCGAAAGCCATATGGAAGCAATCCGTGGGGCTTGTGGCGGCCAGGACGCATATCGGGGCTTCGCCGTTTCGGCCATACAGGGCCTGCATAAGGTCAGTCTGCTCGGTTTTGGTGGGAAGACCGGTGGATGGGCCACCGCGCTGCACGTCGATCACGACAAGCGGCAACTCGGCCATTACCGCCAGTCCGATACCTTCCGATTTCAGAGCAAGACCGGGACCGGAGGTGGAAGTCACAGCCAGATGTCCCGCATAGCTTGCACCGATCGCTGAACATACGCCTGCGATCTCATCCTCCATCTGGCACGCCACGACACCCAGGTCCTTGCGTTTGGCCAGTTCATGAAGGATGTCGGTGGCCGGAGTGATGGGATAAGAGCCCAGGAACAACGGGCGGCCGCTCTTCTCGCTCGCCATTATCAGTCCCCATGCCGTGGCAACATTGCCGGTCACGTCCGTATAGGTGCCGGGACGCGCGTCGCTTGTCTCCACTCGATACACAGGAAGCGAGCTGTGGGTGTTGTGACCATAATCCCATCCGGCGCGTATCACTTTGGCGTTGGCCTCGTAAACAGCCGGTTTCTTGGCGAATTTGGCCCTTAGCTTACGCAACACCGACTCCACCGGACGGTCGAAAATCCAGCATATGATGCCCAAAGCCAGCATATTGCGGCTTTTCATCATAGTCTTCTGGTCTACGCCGGAGTCTGCCAAAGCCGCTTTAATAAGAGTTGTCATGGGCACGAGCATGACGCGGTTCACATCTATGCCCAGCTCCGCGACAGGATCGCCGGTGATGTATTCGGCTTTCTTGAGATTGGCCTGAGTGAAAGAGTCGCTGTCGCATACGATCACGCCATCTTTCTTCAGGTACTTAAGATTGGTCTTGAGAGCCGCCGGATTCATGGCCACAAGGACATCCGCCTCGTCGCCGGGTGTGTAGACACCACGTCCCACACTTACCTGGTAGCCCGACACTCCGCTCAGCGACCCTTGCGGGGCGCGTATCTCCGCCGGATAATCCGGGAATGTTGAAATCTGGTCGCCCTTCTCGGCGGATATGTTCGAGAAGATGTTTCCGGCCAGCTGCATGCCGTCGCCTGAATCTCCGGCAAAACGTATCACCACCTTGTCAATGGCTTTTACATTCGTTTCCTGTAGCATACGTGTTTTTGTTTATGTATTAGGCTTTAAGAGTAGTATAATCATTTCACCATAACCTTCACAGCCTTGCGGAATGAAGGTTTCACGACAATATAGACGCCTCGCGCCAGATTGTCGCCGCTCACCTTACGGCCGTTAAGGTCATAAATCACGGCCCCTTCCGGAGCGAAGATATTGTTTCCCCACACTTCCACCAGAACGCTGTCGTCCTCCGGTTCAATCGCCGGGACATTCTCAACCCCGCTGTTTTCTCTTATCAGCTTCAGCGAAGCGTTGTTGATCTCCCAAGTGTCGGCCCCGGTGGCGTCGGACTTATACAGAAATCCCACCCGAATCTTCTTGCCGCTGAATTCCGTCAGGTCAATATCTCCCGAGCTTACGAACTTCCAGCTTCCTTTGTCGGGCCAGCGGGGTATGTCTATGAGAGTCACCTCTCCGGAATATTCCTCGCGGACCGCCACACGGCAATATTGCCGCAGCGTGGTCTGGAACTTCGCGGCGTGTTCGAAAGAGAAAGTCGCCTTGGAACAATTCGAGAGATCCACCACCGGACTCCAGGCATAAGCCTCCGCGGCATAGGCCGCGCCTTTGTAGCCGCTGCCGTTCAGGTAATAATTGTCGCCGAAATTCTTCCAGTCCCATACATAGGTGAGATTCGTGTCCATACTCACATTCTCCAACGTCCATCCGTCGGTCAGTTCGGTATGGGTCGACACCAGCCATTCGTACGTGTCGGCATCCCCCGGATTCACAGGATCGCCGCCTCCGGAGGCTCCGTTCAAACTGAAGGGCACAGATTTCTTATCCCCCCATATATGCTCGGCGATATCGGGAAAATCTATGAAAGGATTTCGGTTTCTCTGCTCTTTGTATACTCCGTCGTTGCGGGAGCGTTCTTTCTGACTCACGGCGTCGCTCGCCGACCAGTTCAGCAGCAGCGTCTGGGCCCAAGGTCGGAACACAAGTTCGGAAGATGTGTCGTACATCCATGCCGTGTTATCTTTCCATTCTATATCGTCATAAGTGCAGAATATGTACATGAACACACGCGCAAAGTCACCTTTGTATTCGTCGGCCGGTTCGTATCCTTTGGAGGATCCTCCTCCCTGTCCGCTCATGGGCGTCCCGACGTAGGTCACTCCGTTGTCCCAGGTCACCGACGAAAGCTCGCACAGGGGATAATTGCTTTTGCGGTTGTTGGCGTCCTTGTCGGCGGGATTGAGATGCACTATGTCCTTGAAGGCGTCGTTCCGGGTTTTGCCCCACCAGGAATTGGCGACGGAATGCTCTATATTGAGGCCTTCATGTCCCGTCGCCTCCACAAGATTGGTGCTGTACATGTCCCACCAGTAATCCACCCCGTCGATTGTACGGACATCCGTGGACTTGAACGCTTCCCAGGTTCTGTCGCCGTAGCTGATCACCTTATGGCCGGCTCCCAATGTTTTCACGGCCTTCATCAGCTCAACGCCGCACTTTCCTTCAAGCGTATCGTAGTAGCCTGAGGGATAACCGGCCGAAAGCGACAGCGGGGTCATACAGAGTATACCCGTTGCCAAAACACCGCTGAAAAAGCATTTTGTCGCCATATTCCATTAAAGATTTTATCTTAGAAACTGTTTAAATTTCTTTCGAAAAATTTATTATAAGAGTTCTTTCAAGGCTTTTAAGAATCTTTTTGGCTGTTATTGCCAAGTCTCGGCAGTCGAAACCGAAAGGTTTCTCCTTTCTCAACTTGCAAAAACATCTCAAAAATCTTCTCAAAATCCTTTGAAAATAAATTTAAACAGTTTCGTACAGATTCACAGCTAAAATTATACTATTAAATCATTTTGTTGCGTAAAAGTGACTGATTAATAACGGACTCTTGACAAGGGAGTCCTTTTTTTATAATTTCGCATAAAAATCTGTATCCCAAATGAAATTCTATCTTAGAAAAACGCTTTTGACAGCAGGGGCCGTAGTGCTGGGGACCTTCGGCCTTAATGCAAACACTCCCGATAAAACGGTATCAGCCGCCACACCGGCGGAAACATTGAAGAACGAGCTCCGGAACAATGTTGTGCATCACCGCACGATGTTCGGTCATCATGACGACGCGGTTTACGGACATGAATGGACGGCTACCCGCGGCGAGGCTAAAAACGAAGGCCGCAGCGACATTCAGGAGGTGACGGGATATTATCCCGCGGTGATGTCGTGGGACCTGGGGGGCATGGAGCTGGAAAGTCCTGACAATCTCGACGGTGTGCCGTTCGACATGATCCGTCGTCAGGCGCAGGCTCAGAACGCCCGCGGCGGCGTGAACGTGTTCAGCTGGCATCCCCGCAATCCGGTGAACGGCGCCGACAGCTGGAACGTGGAAAGAAAGGACATTGTGAACAAAATACGCACCGACGCCGAGGTCAACAAGAAATATCAGGCAAACGTGCGTCGCCTTGCGCAGTATTTGAAAAGCATGACCGACGAGAACGGCAAGCCTTTCGGCGTGGTGTTCCGTCCGTGGCACGAAATGACCGGCGGCTGGTTCTGGTGGGGTCTTCCCAACTGCAATCCCGAGGATTACAAATATCTCTGGACAGAAATGCGCCGCATCTTCGACGAGGAGAAGGTGGACAATGTTGTCTGGAGCTACAGCCCGGACCGCGTGAACAGCGAGGAGCAGTATCTCGCGGCATATCCCGGCGACGACTATGTGGATGTATTGGGTTGTGACGTCTATGATTTTCAAGGACAAGGGGATGAACAGGCCTATCAGAAAGACGCCAACACATCGCTGTTTGTAATGACGAACCTGGCGCGCAAGCACGACAAGATCCCTGCATTCACCGAGACCGGTCTTGAAGGCGTGACAAACCCCAACTGGTATACGAGCCAGCTGCTGCCGTTGCTGAAGAAATACCGAGTGGCCTATGTGGTGGTATGGCGCAACGCCGAGGACAACAAGAAGCATTACTACACACCCTATCCCGGCCACCCGGCCACGGAGGATTTTAAGGCGTTTGTCAACGACAACACCATCATCATGGCCGCCAAACCGACCGTCTGCGGCAACGAAGCCGGATGTGGCCGTTGCGCAGGTGAATGAACCATAACTGCAAACAATAACCCGCCTAAAATTTTTAACAATGAACAATATATTTGAATATCGCAAGACTTTGATCGAGTCGCGTTACGAAGAGCTTGTAAGACGCCCCAATATAGCCATAGAGGGTAACGGCATATACACACGTTACGAACATCCCGTGCTGACGGCGGAGATGGTACCTCCGTTCTGGAAGTATGATTATGATCCCGAGCGCAACCCCTATTTCATGGAGCGCATAGGAGTCAACGCCACTTTGAATTCTGGCGCGATGAAGCTCAACGGCAAGTACGTGCTGGTGGTGCGCGTGGAGGGAATGGACCGCAAGTCGTTCTTCGCCGTTGCCGAAAGCCCCAATGGAATCGACAATTTCCGATTCCGCGAGCGTCCCATCACGATGCCCGACCTTGACGGCAACATCACCACCAACATCTACGACATGCGCCTCACTCAGCATGAGGACGGCTGGATCTACGGCCTCTTCTGCGCGGAGCGTCATGACGACAATTTCCCGAATGATCTCAGCGCGGCCACGGCCATGTGCGGCATCGCCCGTACGAAGGACCTCGAGACCTGGGAGCGTCTTCCGGACCTCAAGAGCAAGAGCCAGCAGCGCAATGTGGTGCTTCATCCCGAGTTTGTCGACGGCAAGTACGCTTTGTACACCCGTCCTCAGGACGGATTCCACGT
>USIY01000162.1 GCA_900554845.1 uncultured Bacteroidales bacterium
CCCATAGCAGCCTCTACCATCTTGACTGAGAGGTAAGCGGGGCTCTGGAATGAGCTGCGGCGACGGAGTTCGATAATCTTGGCACCGCCCTGGGTAACTTCTTTCTGCATCTGCTCCCATTCGATTTCGCTGAGGCCCTTGCCGTTTACTTTCTCCTTGGCCGCGATTATGTCGGTCAGCTTGACGCCGTCGACAGTTGTCGGGGATGCGAATACGGCCATCTTCTCGCCGTGGCCCCCGTAAGTGTAGGCGTTCTCGATGGCTGTCTGGCTAATGCCGAAGTGGAGGGCCAGAGCCTCTTTCAGACGTGTGGAGTCAAGAGCCGCGAGAGTGGCTACCTGGTTGGGCTTCAAGCCGCTGTGGATCAAGGCAACAAGACCGGTGATGTCGGCGGGGTTGAAGATAACTACGAGGAACTTAGCGTCGGGGCAATATTTCTTGATGTTTTCGCCAAGTTCTTCTGCAGCCTTGGAGTTGCCGGCCAGCAGATCCTCGCGGGTCATGCCTTCCTTGCGGGGCGCGCCGCCGGAGGAAATGATGTATTTAGCGTCCTTGAAAGCCTCGGCAGCGTCGGTGGTGCTTGTGATGTTGACGTCGTCGAAACCGCACTGACGCATTTCTTTTGCCACACCTTCAGCGCTGAACACGTCGTAAAGGCAAATGTTGGGAGTGAGGTGAAGCATAAGGGCGGTCTGCGCCATGTTCGAGCCAATCATGCCGGCTGCACCGACAATCAGAAGCTTCTCATCTGTTAAGAATTTCATCTTTCTGTGTTTTTATATGGGTTATAACTTGTGTTCTCATGGTTCGGGAGGACTTTCGTCTTAAAGTAATACACTCTTGTCAGACTATTGTTCCAACCTTGTCGCAAATTTAGCAAAATTTTACTATTTTTGCAAGTGTATTTATCTATGAAGACAAAAACATTATATTTCTGCAATAATTGCGGGGCGGAAAGCCCGAAATGGGTGGGCCGTTGTCCGGCGTGCGGGGAATGGAACACGATGGTGGAGGAGAAAGTCCAGACCGATACCAAAGGCCGTAAGAAGGGCCTGGTGCGCAGTTCCAAACCTGTGAAGCTGTCGGAAATCGAAGTGAACGAGGAGATGCGCGTGCGCATGCCGAGCTCGGAGCTCAACAGGGTCCTGGGCGGGGGATTGGTGGCCGGAAGCCTCACATTGATAGGAGGAGAACCGGGAATCGGCAAGTCCACGCTGCTGTTGCAGAACATTCTTTCGATCCGGGGCCGCAAAATATTGTATGTTTCCGGAGAGGAAAGCGCTGCGCAATTGAAACTGCGCGCTGACCGTCTGGGAAAAATATCCGAAAACACCTATATATTGTGCGAGACCCAACTGGATGCGATTTTTACCCAAATAGAGAATATAAAGCCTGATCTGGTGGTGGTGGATTCCATACAGACCATCATGTCGACGGAAATAGAATCGGCGGCAGGCAGCGTGTCGCAGGTGCGGGAATGCGCTGCCTCGTTGCTGCGTTACGCCAAGGAGTCGGCCGTACCGGTGATACTGGTGGGCCATATTAACAAAGAGGGTGCTATAGCGGGTCCAAAAGTGCTTGAGCATATTGTGGACACAGTGCTGCAGTTCGAGGGCGACCGGCAGTATCTCTACCGTTTGTTGCGCGCTATTAAAAACCGCTTCGGATCCACCAACGAGATCGGAATATATGAGATGGTTGAGCATGGATTGCGTGAGGTGAAGAATCCGTCGGAGATGTTGTTGTCGGAGAACCGGGAAGAGGAGACAAGCGGCATGGCCATAGGCGTGACGATGGAAGGCGTCAGGGCATTTCTTGTGGAGGTTCAGGCGCTTGTCTCGACAGCGGCTTACGGAACACCACAGCGTTCCGTCACGGGATTTGACCAGCGGCGTCTGAACATGCTCCTGGCGGTATTGGAAAAGCGTTCCCGTCTCAGGCTCGGACAGAAGGATGTTTTTCTTAATATCGCCGGAGGATTGAAAGTCACCGATCCGGCGTTGGATCTGTCGGTGGTCGCCGCCGTGATGTCATCTAATTTCGATGTGGCGTTGCCTCCACGTACTGCATTTGCCGGTGAAGTGGGACTCTCCGGAGAGGTCAGGACGGTCACGCGTATGGAACAGCGTGTGGCCGAAGCTGAAAAGTTGGGCTTCGAAACAATCTATATCCCCAAGGGAAATCTGAAAGGGGTTCGCGACAACTATAAAATTCAGATTGTAGAGGTTGGGAAAGTCCAGGAATTGCCCCAGTATCTTTTTACGCGTTGATAAGGCGAGAAAGTTCACGGGAATTTATTAATTTTGTACTGTAAAAACACTTACTTATGTTGGTAGATTATAAGAACGTTACAATAGAACGTGCCGCGCGGGTGGTGCTGAAGAATGTGAGCTTTCAGGTGGAAGAGGGGGAATTCTGTTATCTGACGGGCCGTGTTGGGAGCGGCAAGAGCTCCTTGCTGAAGACTATGTACGCCGAAGTGGAGATCCCCGAGGGGGATCGCGCGCAAGTTCTGGATTTCGACATATTGAATCTCAAACGCAAGCAGATACCCTATCTCAGGAGGTCTGTAGGAATAGTTTTTCAGGATTTTCAGCTGTTGCAGGACCGTTCCGCGGCGGCCAATCTCAGATTTGTGCTGAAGGCCACGGGCTGGAAAAACAAAAGCGATATCGAAGACCGCATCGAAGAAGTGCTGAAAGATGTGGGAATGGAAAACAAGTCGTACAAGATGCCTCATGAACTGAGCGGGGGCGAGCAGCAGCGCGTCGTCATTGCCCGCGCGTTGCTCAACCGTCCCAAGCTGATACTTGCCGACGAACCGACCGGAAACCTTGATCCGCGCACCGGCTATCAGATCGTGGATCTTCTCCATAAGCTTTCCGACGGAGGCACAGGCGTAGTGATGGCCACCCACAATCTGCAGATGGTGGAGGATTTTCCCGCAAGGGTGCTGCATTGCGATGATAAATCGCTGAAATAGCGGTCCGAAAGGAGTGCAGGTTCTTTTTTTTGCGTGAAAATTTTCTTATGCTGAAAAAAATAGGTAAATTTGCACCGTATCATGAAGAACCCACCCAGTGGGCCCAATATCCATAGACAAGAGAAAATAATATATACTATCTCAATGGCAGAGAAAAAAGAAAAATTGTTTGACATGTTCTCGCCAGTGACCACCGAAGAGTGGATGGCGAAGATCACGACCGACTTGAAAGGTGCTGATTTCAACCGCAAGTTGGTATGGCGTACAAACGAGGGCTTCGATGTTCAGCCGTTCTACCGTCTGGACGATCTGAAAGCCGTCCCGCACATGGGCAGCCTTCCGGGCGAATATCCCTACGTGCGCGGCACTCGTGACAACAACGATTGGCTCATCGCCCAGACAGTGCGCGGCTGCACTCCTCAGGAGATGAACGATCATATCCGCCACATCACGGACCGTGGAGTGGAGGCCCTCAACATCAAGCTTCCCAAGGATATCGACGCCGAGGGCCTGAAGATCATCCTCAACGGAGTGGACCTGAAGAAGATCGAGGTCAACGTGAACTGCTGTCCCGGCCATGCCGTCGAGATCGCATTGCTGCTGGTGGCCCTGATTGAAGAGCAGGGAGCCGCCGATGAGTTCCGCGGTTCGATCGATTTCAATCCTTTCCGCCGCCTGCTGCGCCATGGACTGCCTTTCCCGAAGGACATCGCCGTTGAAGGCAAGAAGCTTTACGATGCGGTGAAGAGCGTCAAGGGACTGCGTTGTTTCGCTGTGGATTCCTTTATGCTGAACAACGCCGGAGCATATATCACCCAGGAGCTCGGTTATGCTCTGGCATGGGGCGCCGAATGGCTCACCCTTATGACGGAGGCCGGTCTGACGGTTGACGAGGTGGCTTCACGCGTGCGTTTCAACATGGGCATCAGCTCCAATTATTTCATGGAGCTCGCCAAATTCCGCGCCGCCCGTATGCTATGGGCTGAGATCGTAAAGGCTTACGGTCCGAAGGAAGCCGACAGCTGCAAGATGTGGACACATGCCGTGACCAGCGAGTTCAACCAGACTTTGTACGACGCCCATGTGAATCTGTTGCGTTCCATGACCGAGACAATGTCCGCCGCTCTGGCCGGAGTGAATTCAATCGAAACACTTCCTTTCGACAAATGTTATACATGTCCTGATGAGTTCTCGGAGCGTATCGCCCGCAACCAGCAGGTGCTGTTGCGCGAGGAGTCGCATCTGGACAAAGTCGTTGACCCCGCGGGCGGCTCGTACTATATCGAGACTCTGACCGCATCAATCGCCAAGGTGGCGTGGAAACTGTTCAACGAGGTTGAGGACAACGGCGGTTTCGCCGCCATGCTGGGCCGTGGCGAGATCCAGGCCAAGGTAAACGAGAGTGGTGTGAAACGTCATCTTGACGTGGCTCGCCGCAAGGAGAACCTGCTCGGCACCAACCAGTTCCCGAATTTCAACGAGACTGCGTTGAAGAAGTTCGAGGAAGGCTCCAAGTGCTGCTGCAGCTGTGGATGCCACAGCGATGAGGGTCCGGTTGACGGAGCCGTTGAGTCTCTGATCATGGACCGTGCCGCAAGCCAGTTCGAGCAGCTGCGTCTCGACACCGAGCGTTCGGGCAAGCGTCCGAAGGTGTTCATGCTGACCATCGGCAATCTGGCCATGCGTCTGGCGAGAGCACAGTTCAGCTCCAACTTCTTTGCATGCGCGGGATACGAGATAATCGACAACATCGGTTTCAACACCGTCAAGGAAGGTGTTGACGCCGCTATGGAGAAAGGCGCGGATGTCGTTGTGCTGTGCAGCAGCGACGACGAGTACGCCGAGTATGCTCCCGAGGCTTTCAAGGAGCTCGCAGGCCGCGCCATCTTCGTGGTTGCCGGTGCTCCCGCATGCATGGACGACCTCAAGAAGGAGGGTATCGAGAACTTTATCCATGTCAAGGTCAACGTGCTTGACACTCTTGTAGATTTTAACGCCAAACTCCTCAAGTAACTATGCGTCCGAATTTCAAAGATATAGATATCAATAATGTTGTGATCGAGAAGGGTCACAAACCCGCGGAGGCATCGGAGTGGATGACCGCGGAGCTGATTCCGGTGAAGCCTGTGTATACGGAGGCGGATCTGGAGGGCATGGAGCATCTGAATTATGTTTCGGGACTGCCGCCGTTCCTGCGCGGTCCGTACAGCGCCATGTATCCTATGCGTCCCTGGACCATCCGTCAGTACGCCGGTTTCTCCACGGCCGCTGAATCCAACGCCTTCTATCGCCGTAACCTTGCGTCCGGCCAGAAGGGCTTGTCGGTAGCTTTCGACCTTCCTACGCACCGCGGTTACGACGCCGACCATCCCCGCGTTGTGGGCGATGTTGGCAAGGCAGGTGTGTCAATTTGCTCAATCGAGGACATGAAGGTGCTGTTCGACGGCATTCCTTTGAACAAGATGTCCGTCTCCATGACCATGAACGGCGCCGTTCTGCCCGTGCTGGCGTTCTACATCAACGCCGGTCTGGAGCAGGGAGCCAAGCTTGAGGAGATGGCCGGAACGATCCAGAACGATATCCTCAAGGAATTCATGGTGCGCAACACCTACATCTATCCGCCGGCATTCTCGATGAAGATCATCGCCGACATCTTCGAATATACTTCGAAGAATATGCCGAAGTTCAACTCCATCTCCATCTCCGGTTACCACATGCAGGAAGCAGGTG
>USIY01000163.1 GCA_900554845.1 uncultured Bacteroidales bacterium
GCTCATGTACTCCCCGATGATGCCGATGGACACAAGCTGCACCCCTCCAAGGAAAAGAATTACAGATATCAAAGTTGGGAAACCCTGGACATCGTCACCGTAAACCAATGATTTGACCAGATAATAAATCAGAAGCACCAGCGCTCCGGAAGCCGTGATGAACCCCAATATGGTGGAATAGCGCAAAGGGGAAGAAGAGAACGACACCAGACCGTCGACACCCAGATCGAAAAGGCCGCGGATATTCCAGCTGCTCGTGCCGGCCACACGGTCGCCGCGGTCGAACTCTATCTCTTTCTTTCGGAATCCTATCCAACAATATAGACCTTTCGTATAGCGTTCGGTCTCGCGGAGGAGTTTCAGCGCATCGATGCATTTGCGGTCCAGCAACCTGAAGTCACCTACATTGCGCAGCATCTCGAAACGGGCTGAACGCTGCAACACAGAATAGTACAACAGCGACATTCTGTGCCGCAGCCAGTTTTCCTTACCGCGGCGCCGACGGCGGGCATACACATCTTCATACCCTTCTTCCCAATATGCTATCATCTCAGGTATAAGGGCCGGAGGATCCTGCATGTCCGCGTCGATGATGATGGCGCAATCGCCCGTGACATAATCGAATCCCGCAAGCATGGCGCTTTCCTTCCCGAAATTGCGTGAAAGATCCACATAACAGATTCGGTCGTCGGTTTCCTGAAGATCCTTAACAATATCCAGCGTATGATCTTCAGAACCATCGTTGACGAAAAGCAGCTCCCATTCGTATTGCGGCATACTGTCCGTCACCTTACGCAATTCAGGATAGAGAAACGGCAGCGCCGCCTCTTCATCTCTGCAAGGTATTATCAACGATATCTTTTTCAATGTATGCAAACGGATGTTCGGTTCGTACTTCAAGCCACTGCCGACGACAGTCAACCCAATTGCAAAAATAAACAAAATTCCCCACTTATGTCACGACAAGGAGCTATTTTATAAATAATTTTATTAAATTTGCAGTCAAGCCTTAATTTTTATTAACCCGCAAGGAGCCTCATGACAATAACGGACAATACCGAAAAGGACCCTGAGAAAACAGCAATCAGGCGCACGCCGGTCTGGCGACGCGCGTGGCTGATGTATTACGAAGGATTCCGCAATATGACGGTGGGCAAGACTCTGTGGCTTGTGATACTCGTCAAGCTGTTCCTGATGTTCGTGATCATCAAGTGGATATTCTTTCCTGACTTTTTAAGCTCGCGATATGACGACGACAAAGAGAAGGCGGTGGCCGTGCGCGAGAATCTTACAAACAGGAATAGATGACATAACCCACAAACATAAATACCTTAATTATATATCCCGCTATGAACGATTTAATGAATGTTGTGGAATGGTCGCGATGGCAATTCGCGCTGACAGCCATCTATCACTGGCTGTTCGTTCCGCTGACGCTTGGACTCTCGGTGATTGTGGCGATCATGGAGAGCGTCTACTACAAGACAAAGGATGAGAAATGGCTGGCGTGCACAAAGTTCTGGATGACACTGTTCGGCATCAATTTCGCCATCGGGGTCGCCACCGGTCTGATCCTGGAATTTGAATTCGGCACCAACTGGAGCAATTATTCCTGGTTCGTGGGCGACATCTTCGGAGCTCCATTGGCCATCGAGGGCATTCTGGCCTTCTTCATGGAAGCCACTTTCTTCGCCGTGATGTTTTTCGGCTGGAAGCGAGTCAGCCCCGGCTTCCACCTGGCGTCCACATGGCTCACAGGCATAGGTGCCTCTATCTCGGCGCTATGGATTCTCGTGGCCAATGCCTGGATGCAGTATCCTGTGGGAATGCGCTTTGATCCGGAGCAGACACGCAACGTAATGGACAATTTCTGGGCCTTGTTCTCAGGAATAGCCGTAAACAAGTTTTTCCACGCCGTATTCAGCGGATGGGCGCTTGCGGGAGTGTTCGTAATCGGAGTGAGCTGCTGGTTTCTGTACAAGAAACGCAACGTTCCTTTCGCCACTCGCTCCATCAAAGTGGGAGGATGGATAGGTCTGGCCGGAATGCTGCTGACCATGTACACCGGCGACGGCTCAGCCGTACAGGTGTCGCGCCATCAACCCATGAAACTTGCCGCTATGGAAGGTCTGTATAACGGAAGCACGGCCCAGTCGCTGGTGGCATTCGGAGTAGTCAACGACAAAAAGGAATGGAACAACGACGAGCCGGAATATAAATTCAGCATTGACATTCCTTACGGGCTCTCCATACTTGCCCGTCATAATCCTCACGCGTTCGTGCCGGGAATCACCGACATCATAAACGGCGTGGATGTCAATGACAATGGAGACACCATCAACACCGTAAGCTACGCCGAGCGCATAGAACGCGGCAAAGCGGCTCAGACAGCCCTGCGAGACTTCGGAATCGCCGCGAAAGCAGGAGACAAAGCGGCACAAGCCGAAGCGCAACAACGTCTTGACAAGGATTTCCAATTCTTCGGATACGGCTACTTCAAGGATGTGAAGGAAGCCATCCCCCCGGTAGGGCTCACGTTCACAATGTTCCGAATCATGGTGATTCTCGGGTCTTTCTTCCTTCTGTATTTGATTGTCTATCTGTTCCTTGCCTATAAAGGAAAGAATTATCTTGATCGCGCCAAATGGCTGCAGCTCATTGGCATTATCGCCGTTCCGTTCATCTGGCTGGTGTCCGAGGCAGGCTGGGCGGTGGCCGAAGTGGGCCGACAGCCCTGGGTGGTGCAGGACCTGTTGCCCACATCCGCAGCGATCTCCGACATTCCCTCGTCATCGGTAGTAGTGACTTTCTGGATTTTCGCAGTGATGTTCACGCTGCTGCTCGTGGCCGAGCTCAGCATCATGATGCGTACCATCAGCAAACGCTCGCAGACCGATCTGGAAACCGACAAGTCCAACCATTAAAGCTCAAGAATCATGACACTCGAATTTTTTCAAAATTATTGGTGGGTACTCATCTCAGTATTGGGAGGTATCCTGGTATTCCTGCTGTTCGTACAGGGTGGTCAGTCGATGCTTTTCGAAGCGCGCAGCGAGACGGACCGCGCACTGATAGTGAATTCCATGGGCCGCAAATGGGAATTGACATTCACCACACTCGTGACTTTCGGAGGAGCCATGTTCGCTTCCTTCCCCCTGTTCTATTCCACCAGCTTCGGCGGTGCCTACTGGTTGTGGATACTGATCCTTTTCACCTTCGTGCTGCAGGCAATAAGCTATGAATACCGCTCAAAAGGGGGCAACATATTCGGACGGAGGACCTACGACATCTTCCTCTTCATCAACGGTACGATAGGCGTGCTGTTGCTCGGTGTGGCAGTATCGATGTTCTTCTTCGGCGGCGACTTCACCGTGAACCGCGCCAACCTGACCGACATAGGCAATCCCGTCATATCCACTTGGGCCCCCACACATGGTTTCGAGGCCATCTTCAACTGGAAAAACCTTATCCTCGGCGTGGCCGTGATTTTTCTGGCGCGTTCGCTGGCATGCATGTACATGATCAACAACGTGAGCCATGATTCCAACTTCACCGGATGGCTTCGCCGCAAATGCTTCATAAACTCGGGCATATTCCTGGTGTTCTTCCTCTGGTTCGCCGCCATGCTGTTCACATCCACGGGCTACACCGTGATCAGTTCAGACGCGTACGGAACCGTTGTGGACGAGACTCCGTTCAAGTACTCTCTGAACATGGTGCAGGGATGGTGGATCGGCCTCACGTTCCTGATCGGCGTGATGCTGGTCCTGACAGGAATCATCCGGGCATGTTTCTGCAAGGGATCAAAGGACGGCATCTGGTACGCCGGCATCGGCACGTTCCTTACCGTAGTGGCCTTGTTCTGGAGCGCGGGATTCATGGACACTCCGTTCTATCCGTCACTGCAGGATCCGGGAAGTTCGTTGACACTGGCCAACGCCTCTTCCTCCAAGTTCACTCTCGAGACAATGAGTTATGCATCGCTGTTGATACCGTTCGTAGTGGCCTACATCGCATACGTATGGCGCAGCATGGACAAAAAGAAACTCTCCCCCGCCAACGTCGAAGGAGGCGAGCACTCTTATTGATCACCTCTAAGTAAAAATAAACGCCATGGTCGTGGAGATGCTCCGGTTACGACCATGGCGTTATTTACAGATCAGTGACTCACGAGGCTGACGGCCGATGGGTCACTCTTTCTTTTTGAATTCGTTTTTCCATTCTTTTTTCATGAACTCTTTCCATTCGGGAGAGCTGAAAGCGGCATTCAGCTCATCGGACATTTCCTGCATCTCTTTCGCGAAGCTTTCATATTCGGCGCAATCCATGCTGTAAATATTCTCCAAATCGCCGAACGCCATATCTATATCAGGATATAAGTATTGGTCTAATTGCCCCAGGGTTTTTCTTTCAAGTCCTTGATCCCAATTGATCACAGCTATCTCGCAACTGTTGGACGTATCTTTATTCCAAATTATCATCTGGGTGACTTTCTTTCCGTCGTCAATGAATTTCTCATAAACCACATACTCCTCCAAGCCTCTTTGAGTCTTCACCATGATTTCGAGATCAGGATTTTTTTTCAAGTAGCTCTTGAGAATTTCCTCGGCTTTGGACACAGATTCCTCGGAACTGCATTTATATGAATAGAACGACGAAAAACCTCTTCTTAGATCAATTCTATGCTCTCCGGTATCGCTTGTCCAATATTTCTTGTTATGAGAAAATCTGCCCGATATATAAGTACTCTCCACATGATTCATTCCGGCAAGACCGGCAAACACATCCTGTGCGTCGGCGTGTCCCGGCATTATCATAAAGGCCATCAATGCCATCAAGAGCACCATTGCCCTATTGGCGGATTTATTTCTGTTTGCACACATAAGTTTTTATGATATAAAGGTTTGACTTGTTTCGGTTCAATAACACACTTGCCTTACTCTCGTTTCATACTCCTGCGAGATGTCCTGAATCTGCAACGATTGCTCCTCCATGCAGGTTTCAAACTGTTCAAACACCGTGTTCAGAATGGCATTTGCCTCGCGTTCATCCCTGACTACAATATAATTGTGGGAAATAAGTAGTTCTTCCTCGTCCTCCGAGAGATATGTCTCCTGGGCATACGGTTCCGTATTTCCGTTATTTTCCATATTCGGATCGACAGTTTGCGTCTTGTCTTTAACACCGGACGAAGCATGCCGGCGGGGAGTCTTATTCACAGCGAGCTGTGATTCAACCGACGCGGCACAGAGATTTTCGTGAATAATGCCGGGGGGAGCATCCGTCGAGGAAGATTCCATAAGCTCCGGTTCATTCAGCGTCATCCGAGGTTGCGGAATCTGGCGACCGACTTGATATGAGGCAATAAAGTACGACATAACTGCCACAATAAGACAAGCGGCAATTCCGCAAGCCGCCACTATACGACGGCGTAATTTCAATGCAGGGGGAACCGTTTTGCGCTCTCGCGCCATTTCCGTATCTATGGCGGCGCTGATGCGGGCTGCGAACTCTTCGGGAATCTCCGTCTCCACGTCATCGACACTCAACGACCTGAACAACTCGCGTTCACGATTCAGATCGGGCGGCAGTTCACGCTCCTCTGAAAAAAAATCCACAAGGCGACGCTGCTCGAAGGACGTTGTCTCTCCGTCGTACCAGCGGCATAGTGTTTTTCTTATTTCATCGTATTCAGTCATATTCAAG
>USIY01000164.1 GCA_900554845.1 uncultured Bacteroidales bacterium
GGGTTAACTTCGCGGGCAAAAAAGTATATGCTCAGCAAAGAGGAAGTATTGGAGATCATCTCCTATTGCGACACCCACGGAGTGCAGCGAAAGACACGTCTTCGGGAACTTGGGATAACGGAATGGAACTTCTATAAGTCGCGCCGACAGTATCTGCGTCAGGAGAAGAAGACCCCAGGGACTGAAGGCTCGTTCATCCAGCTGGGAGGCGAAGGCCCGCTCGTACCGGCGACAGTCACGGAGATGGAGCGGCAGGTTAACCCCGGACGCCGCGAGGCGTTGAAATCGGAAGACCTGACGGTCGAGTGCCGGACAAGCCGCGGAGGCATGGTGAGGATAAACGGGAAGTTGAACGCGGAGCTGCTGTCGGCTCTGGTAAGGAATCTGTAAGCCATGTTCAGCCTCAACGACAGCATGCGTTACTGGCTCTACACCGAGCCGACGGACATGCGCAAGAGTTTCCACACGCTTTCGGGACTGGTCCGCGACCGTATGGTCCGCAATCCTCTGGACGGTGACGTATACATCTTCATCAACCGACACCGCAACCGGATGAAGCTCCTTCACTGGGAGCCGGGCGGACTTGTGCTTTATTCCAAGATGCTGGAGCGGGGAACCTTCGGCAGGCCAGCCGGCCTACAGTCCGACGGGAGTCTGGCGTGGAGGGATCTGGTCATGACCGTAGAGGGCATAATGACCGACGGAACAAGCCGCAGGAAAAGGCTTGACGAGCTGCGGCGAGAGGCTGGGAAAATATGATCCGGAACTATGGGAGATCGGCTGGGAATCATACATTTTTCCTTGCATAAGTCGCTGAAATTTTTGTATCTTTGCAGTAATAAAACCGAAGATATGGCACAAGATCGGACGGAACAGGAGGAAACACTCTCCTTTGCCTCGGAGGCGGAGGAGATCGCCTATCTCCGCTCCGAGATACAAAGGCAGAAGAAACTTGCCGAAAATCTGGACACACGTAAAAAGGGACTGGAAGCCCAGGTCAGACAGCTGGAGCAGGAGAAGACAAAGCTTCAGCAGCAGCTTGACTACTGGCAGAAGCGTTTCTTCGGACGCATGAGCGAGAAGAAGCATCTTCCGCTTGATCCGAGCCAGCTGTCGTTGTTCTCCGCCGAGGAACTGGCGCAGATGAGTCCTGAGGAAAAGCAGGATCTCGAGGCAGAGGCGCGGAAACAGGAGGAGACCATCACGAAGACCGTCACGGTCAAAAGCAAGCCCAGGCGCAAGCCCCTTGACACGACAGGGCTGACGGTCGTTGAGAAGCATCTTTATCCCGAAGGCACGACCGATGCCGGGGGAAAGCTTCTGGAACCATACGTCGAGATCGGCATAGAGGCCAGCGACCGTCTTGAGATGGTGGTCCCGAAGCTGTACGTGGAGCGCACCGTCCGCCATAAGGTCATCTCACGTGAGGACATGGACAAGAATCCGGAGGAGAGGGCCATCATCATCGCGCCTCTCCCTCAGACGCCCATAGAGCACGGCATCCCCGGCGCCTCGGTGCTTGCCGACATAATACTGGGCAAGTTCCTGTATCATCTTCCGTTCTACCGACAGATCAACCGCTTCCGCGAGTCCGGCCTTAGTCTGCCCGCCTCGACGGTCGGCGACTGGTACGAGAAATCGGTCGAAAGCCTCAACATCCTGTACAGGCTACTGCGGGAAAGGGTGATGGCGAGCGAATACATACAGGTGGACGAGAGCGTGGTGCCCGTAATCGACAACGAGAAGCACCGTGCGCGCAAGGGATACGAATGGTGCGTGCGCGACGGACTGACGGGATCCATTTTCTTCTGGTACGACCGCGGGTCACGGTCAAAAAAGACCGCCAAGGAACTTCTTGGCGGCTACCGCGGCACGTTCCAGAGTGACGGATACGAGGCATACGACCAGTTCTGCGGCGTCAACGGCGTTGTTGGCGCCGCCTGCTGGGCGCACGCCCGGCGCAAGTTCGTCGACGCGCTGAAGGAGAACCAGAAACCCGCCACCCAAGCCCTCGTCATGATCGGCAAGCTATACGAGGTGGAACGGAAGGCGGACGAGGCAGGAATGGATGCCGGGCAAAGAAGCGCGCTGCGGCGAAAGGAGGCATATCCCGTGATAAGGCTGATGGAGAAATGGTGCGTCGACACATACGCCACGGTCCTTGAGTCAAGCCTGTTGGGCAAGGCCATAGCCTATACATACGCGCTTATCGACCGGCTCAGCGTTTATGTCAACGACGGTCGCGTGAACATCGACAACAACCTTATCGAGAATGCCATACGGCCACTGGCACTCGGCCGAAAGAACTGGCTGTTCTGCGGAAACGACGCCTCGGCCTATCGCGCGGCCATAGTCTACTCCCTGCTCGCGACATGCCGCGCCGCCGACATCGACCCGCGGCAATGGCTCGAATATGTACTCGTGGAAATCCCGGCAAGGAAGAAATCAGGCCTCCCTATGGACGACCTCCTTCCGATGGAATACGCGAAACGTCCTGATGTCAGGAACTGGAGTCTTCCGGATCCCGACTGACCATACCGGAGTCAACCATACCCAAAATAGCAGCAAGAAGCCCAAGCTTGCAGAAAGTTCTGGCTTCTTGCTGCTATTTTGTCAAACTTCCAATACGCGTGAAACCGTATGCTTACAAAAAATTCGGGTGCCGTTCAGAACGCTACCCGAATTTTTTATTTAGGATTTTATATGTCTTATTTCTCAGCTACTCCTGTCATTACGAAGTCAAGACGGTTCTCGTTCACATTGAGAGTCTTCATGAATTTGTTGAGACCTTCCAGAGTCAAACCGTCGATAGCTGCCTTGTGGTTGGTGATTCCATCAACTCCCATCTGGTAGTCCATCAGACCTTCGTTCCAGTAGCTGTTGGTTCGTACGTTGATTTCGTACTGTTTGACCATAGCCTCGCGAACTTTGTTGAAATGATCGGTCTTGGCGCCGTTCTGAATAAGGTCGTTCAATTCCTTTGTGGCGCGTGCCTGCAGTTTGGCCTGCACATCGGAATTGGTCTGGAACCAGTAACCAAGTCCCCAACGACCGGTATATGCATTGAGATTGCCGAATGCAGAAGGACTGTATGTGCCGCCTTCTTCCTCACGCAATGTCTCTGTGTAAATAATGTCCAGAATATCGCCTACTGCGTTGATCATGCAGGAGTTCTCGATGCTGTAAGGCATCTTGCCGTTGCTGTTTACAAATACCTGTGTAGAAGGTGTGGCCATCGGAATATCGAAATGGTCATCCACTTTGCCCGTGGGATAAGGACGGGGAGATATTTCCTTCACAACTGAAGCCTTGCCTGCAGAAGGCAGTGAAGCAACGTACTGCTCAAGCATCGGCTTAAGAGTGTTGATGTCAACGTTACCTGTGAAAATGAATGTGTAGTCGGCGGCATTTGCCATCGCTTCCTTGGCGATTTTCAGACATTCCTCATATTTCACACCCTCGATCATTTTAACGGAAGGAACTCTGTTATAGAGTTCATTACCGCAGCTTTGGGCGGCACTCAGACGCTGCTGGAATATGAACGAAGGATTGTTTTCCTGAGTACGCAGGATTCCAAGAGTCTTCTCCATGTCGGAGTTGAACGTCTCTGCATCGGGCTGAAGATCTGTCATGGTTTCATAAAGAACTTCCATGAGATAAGGCAGATCCTTTACAGTGGTGCTTCCTTCAAGTCCTGATGTAACATTGTTGATGTCGAATTGCAATGCGACCTTCTTTCCGGCAAGGTATTTTTCAACAGTTGAAGATTTGATTTCACCAAACTTCGAATCATTTACAGCGTCGGTCACCAGATTCACATTGTAAGCCTGTGAAACGGGATACATATTCTTGCCACCCTTGCGGAAAGCTGTGAAAAGAATCTCGTCGGCCTTGAAGTCAGTGGGTTTAACAATAACTTTGGCTCCGTTGCTGAGGACGAATTCGGTGGTGCCAAAGGCTCCCGCTTTCTCTGACTTGATTGTGCCGGGCTTAGGCATGTTTGCAACCAACGACTTGGGAAGCACTTCGTCCACATAAGCCTCGTACTGGGCGTTGATGATGTTGTTAAGGTCTGCGGTCATGACTGCACCTTCCACCATCTCCATACCTTCCTTTTCAGGCTGAGAAACTACGATTACCTGATTCTCAGGAGTCAATATCATAGAGGCTACTTGATTATACTGAGCCACAGGAATCATCGGCAGCAACTGCTGCATCATCTGATACTCTTTCTCGGCGCCGGCATTTGGCTTGTTATCTACGAAAGTGGTGATAAGAGCGCGTGCAAGAGACTCGCTCTTGGTGGATTTGCGCTCGTTATAGGCTTTCTCATAATTGGATAGGATCTCGCTGCTTGCACGCTCCAGCTCCGACTGCATGAATCCAGTCTTGCAAGCACGGGCAACAACTGCCATAGCGTCGTCGAAAGCGTCCTTCACCTTGTCCTTGGCTATTATAGTGACATCAAAAGTGGCCTTGGTCTTGGAAACATAATAATCGCCGAAGGAAACTCCCGCATAGGAATACTTGCATTTCGGATCCTTGGAATACTCATTGAGACGATTGTTGATCATATTCTCAATCACCGGCATAACAACATTTTCCTGAACGAATGCCTCAACCGTGTTGCGCATCTCGGTAGGAATCTGGTCGCTCTTGAAAGATACCATGATCATGCTGTAAGGCATCTCCTTGTCCATGAACTTGACAAATATCGGCTCCTTGTTGTCGCTGACATGAGGATATTCGCGCTTCGCGGCATTCTCGGGCATCGGAATCTTTGAGAACAGATCCTTCACCTTAGCCTCCATTGCGTCAACATCGAAATCACCGACAATCACAATGCCCTGCTGGTCCGGACGGTACCATTTGTGATAGTAATCACGAATGGCCTGCGGGGGGAAATTGCGTACGATTTCCATCTTTCCTATAGGCATCTGCTGATACTGATATTCTTCGTAGATCTGAGGCAAAATAGCCGTGAACATACGTGTCTGCGCATTATTGCGGCTGCGCCATTCCTCCTCGATCACCCCGCGCTCAGCGTTGATCTCGTCCTCCTCAAGAAGGATGCTTCCGCTCCAGTCGCTCAGCACCAACAACACGGAATCCATCAACGCCTGGTCCGTGCTCGGAACATTGTTGATGTTGTAGACAGTCTCGTCGAAACTGGTGTAAGCGTTTATATCGGCACCGAAGCGAATTCCCTTGGACTGAAGATAGTTCAGCATATTCTTTCCGGGATAGTTCTTGGTACCGTTAAACGCCATGTGCTCCAGGAAATGGGCAAGTCCCAACTGTTCCTGAGTCTCCAATGTGGAGCCAACTTTCTGCGCGATGTAGAAGTTGACCCGCTCCTTAGGCTCCTCATTGTGGAGCAGATAATAATTAAGGCCGTTCTCAAGCTGTCCGTGACGCACCTCCGGATTCAGAGGCATAGGCGTCTGTGCATTCGCCGTGAACACTGCCATAGCCATTAAGGCCATTGATAAAAGCTTTTTAATCATATCAATCGTTATTGCTGTTAATATGCTTATCCGTCTGCACGAATACACCGCATTATGTGTATTAGCACATTAGTACACTGCAAAGGTAGTCTTTTTTATTTATATTTTTAAGTACATGACAAAAATTTGAAAACATCGAATTTTGGCTTATAAGTAGGTCGC
>USIY01000165.1 GCA_900554845.1 uncultured Bacteroidales bacterium
TCCCCGTCCCTCCCATTCCACATAAAAAAACAGTGTGCCAAATTTAAAAATTAGGCACACCGTATATTTTTATGATGAATAAGTGCTTATTCGGCTGTAAATGCGAATCTGATCGTTCGGTCGTAGACCTCACCGGCCTTCAGCTCCTGCGAGGGGAACTCGGGATGGTTCGGAGCATCGGGGAAACCCTGCATCTCTATGGCCACGCCGTCGTAATCCTCATAGCTGCGGCCACTGCGGTTGGCGGGACAACCTGCCAGCCAGTTGCCGGTATAGATCTGCACGCCGGGCTGATCCGTGCATACAGTCAGCTTACGTCCGCTCTTGGCACCCTTCAGCACGACTGCTTCATGCACCGTCGTACCGGGCTTCCAGCCGTCGAGCACCCAGCAATGGTCATAACCCTTGCCGATCTTCAGCGCCTCGAAATCGGCGTTGATGTCCTGTCCTATCTTCTTGAACTCGCGGAAGTCCATCGGAGTACCGAACACATCGGCTTCCTCGCCGGTAGGTATCTGAGTGTCATCGGTAGGCAGCCAACGCAGCGCTTTGATCTTCATCAGATGGTCGAACACTTTGCCGCTGTCGGCGCCGTCAAGATTCCAGTAGGCATGATTGGTGAGATTGATCACTGTATCCGCGTCGCTCTTAGCTTCAAAACGTAGAGTCAGGACGTCGTCGTCGCTCCAGGTGTAGGTGGCCTTCACCTCCATACGGCCGGGATAGTTCTCCTCGCCGTCCGCCGCCACATACGTGAACTCAACACCGTTCTCTATCTCCTTTGCGTTCCAGATACGGTTCATAAAACCCGTCGGTCCGCCATGCAGAGCGTTGGGACCGTTGTTGATGGCAAGCTGATACGTTTTGCCGTCCACTACAAGATGCCCCTTGCAAATGCGGTTGGCATAACGGCCCGGGCATTTTCCCAGGCAAGGGCCGTCGGCCATATAATCGGCGGGATCAGCGTACGCCAGGGCAACTTCCTCAATCTTTCCGTCGCGGTCAGGAACGGCCACGCCGCGGATGCCGGCGCCCAAAGTGGAAAGCTCCACCCAGGCGCCTTTGGCATTCTCAAGCTTATATACCGTGACCTCGCCCTGCGGACCAGGGTATTTTTGGCTCGTTATCTTCATCACTCGGAAATTTTGCGCGCGCCGTCGCTGATCACTACATCGTAGATCTTGGGCTCATGGCCGTACTTCTCGTTGAAACGCTCGGTGACCTCCTTGATGAACTTGTCGTGGATTTTTTTCGGAACCAGGTTGATGGTGCAGCCACCGAAACCGCCGCCCATGATACGGGAACCGGTCACTCCGACTTCCTTAGCCACGTCGTTGAGAAAGTCAAGCTCCACGCAGCTCACCTCATAGTCCTTCGAAAGTCCCTCGTGAGTCTCGTACATCTTCTTTCCTACGGTTTCATAGTCGCCCTTCTCAAGCGCGTCGCAGACGGCCAGCACACGGTCTTTCTCCTCGATGACGAATTTCGCACGGAAGAAATCCTCGGCGGTGATCTCACCCTTCACTTCGTTCAGCATTTCCATGGTGGCGTCGCGCAGTGTCTCCAGATTAAGTTTCTTGGCTACACGCTCGCAGCTTTCGCGGCGCTTATTGTAGGGGCTGTCCTTCAGCTCATGTTTTACGCGCGAGTCAACGAGCACCAAAGAATAGGTCTCGGGATTGAAGGGGAAATATTCATACTCCATCGAACGGCAGTCAAGACGCATCAGGTTGCCCTTGCGGCCGAACACGCTGGCGAACTGGTCCATGATACCGCAGTTCACGCCGCAGTAATTGTGTTCCGTGGACTGTCCGATCTTAGCAAGCTCGAACTTGTCGATATTGTTCTCGTTGAACATGTCGTTCAGAGCGAAGGCGAAGCAGCTCTCCAAAGCGGCGGACGAACTCAGACCGGCGCCAAGAGGCACATTGCCGGCAAATACAGCGTCGAAACCCTCTACCTTACCGCCGCGCTTCTGGATCTCACGGGCCACGCCGAACACGTAACGTGCCCAGCTCTCCTTCGGGGCGTCCTCCTCTTTCAGGCCGAACTCCACGTACTCGTCCAAGTCCATCGAATACACACGGCATTTCTCCAGACCGTTGGCGCGAAGCTCCGCCATGATGCCCTTGTCGATGGCGCCGGGGAATACGAATCCTCCGTTATAGTCAGTGTGTTCGCCGATCAGGTTAATACGTCCGGCCGATGCATAGACCGTGCCATCTACACCGAAGCGATCCTTGAACGCCTTGGCGATTTTCTCTCTCATTTCCTCCATGGAATTAGTCTTTTGTTATGATGTTGGTTAAACTTTTATGAGTAGTCTTATTTTTTTACGGGTATCGTGAGCGTGGCGGATCTGAGACCTTTGGCGGTAACCTTCAGGGTTACCTCGCCGGGCTTGTCGCCGCTCTGGACAATTGCCGTGCAGGCTCCGCTGAACAAATCCATCACAGGTTTGTGGAACTGTCTCAACGATGTGGGGTCTCCATTGGCCGTGGCGCGGAACTTGCCGTCGCCCGTCACCTGGAATTTTACCTCGCGGGAATCGTTCGGAACTATATTGCCCGCTTTATCCACAACCCGCACAGTAACGTAGGCCAGATCCTCGCCGTTGTCCTTCAGAGACTGACGGTTGGAAGTAAGCTTCAGAGCGTAAGGCTTGCCGGCGGTGCGCACCGAAGCCTCGCCGGTCTTGTTGCCGGCCTTGTCGTACGACACCACCTTCACCTCGCCAGGCTCATAGACAGTCTCGTTCCACATCAGACGGTAACGGTTCATATGGGTGGAGTCATTTTTCTCACGCACGCCCTGGCTCTTGCCGTTGATGAAGAGCTCGGCCTTGGGGGAATCCGTGTACACGAACACCGGAGTGATCTGACCTTCGCGGCCGGGCCATGTCCAATGCGGCAATATATGAAGGGTCCTGTCCTCTTTGTTCCATTTGGAACGGTACAGATAGTAACGGTCCTTGGGGAGCGACGCCAGGTCGAAGATTCCGAAGTAGGAGCTGTGCGAAGGCCATGCGTCGGTGTCGTAAGGGGATGGTTCGCCGAGATAGTCGAAGCCTGTCCATACGAACTGTCCCATATTGTAAGGAAGATCGTCGTCGACCGCGAAGTCATCGTCGGGAATATTGCTCCAGGGGCAGTACTCCACATCGTAACTGCTGCTCTGATTGCCCGGGCGTGTCACGTTGGCCGCTTTCTCCACTGGGAAGAAATACTGGCCGCGGCTCGACACTGTCGAGGCCGTCTCGGTACCGAGAATAGTGTTCTGTGGCAATTTGGGATACGCCTCCCGGTAGCGGTTCACTTTGTAATTGAATCCGGGGACATCGAGGGCGGCGGCGAATCCATTGTTGACCACGGCGTCGAACTGGTCCATGCCGCAAGTCACCGCGCGTGTGGGATCCTCGCGATGGCAGATATCCTGCAGGAACTTCAATTCACCCAGACCGTCGGGTCCCCACTGGCTCGGCACCTCGTTGCCGATGCTCCACATCACCACGGATGGATTGTTGCGGTAAGCGTGGATCATATTTACCATGTCCTTCTCGGCCCAATCCTTAAAAAGAGATCCGTAGCCGTTGGGGCTCTTGGGACGGAAGCCCCAGTCGTCGAACGGCTCCACCATCAGCATAATTCCCATCTCGTCGCAAAGCTCCACAAGCTCCGGAGCCGGCATGTTGTGAGAAGTACGTACGGCGTTTGCGCCCATGCTCTGCAGCAACTCCAGCTGATGACGCAAAGCCGACTCATTTATTGCCGCGCCCAAAGGGCCAAGGTCATGATGGTTGCACACCCCTTTGAACTGCACTTTCTCGCCGTTCAGGAAGAAGCCCTCGCCGTCGCGCACCTCCACGCTGCGGATGCCGAAACGGGTGACATATCTGTCGAGTTCCTTGCCGTTCATGCTGACTACGGTCTCGGCGGTATAAAGCTTCGGGTCGCCGACATTCCATAGTTCCGGGGTCTTCACCACAAAATTCTGCACGGGAACGATCCCGGGATAAATCTTATACATGTGTGAATCGGAGGCCACCTCCTTGCCCTGCGGATTGCGTATCACGGTGTTGAGCGACACTTCCTGGCCTTTGGCCACGCCTTCGAGCTTAGTCTCCAGCCTTACAGTGGCGTAATCGCGTCCCACATGCGGAGTGGTGACGTACGTACCCCACACAGGAACATGAACCTTGTCCGTCTCTATGAGATGAACGTTGCGGTACAGACCGGCGCCGGGATACCATCTTGAGCTCTGGGGCATATTCTCCAGCGACACTTCCACGACATTCTCACCGGGACGCACCACTCCGTCGAGAGGCACTGTGAAGCTGTTGTAACCGTAGGGCCAATAACCCACTTGCGTGCCGTTGACTTTCACCTTGGCATGACTCATAGCGCCGTCGAACTTCAGCGTCAGCGACTTGCCCGCGGTATCGGCTACATTTACAGTGGTTCGGTACCACCCCTTGCCAAGATACGGAAGGCCGCCTGTGCGGCCCGTTTTCCATGTTTCCTCGGTCTCACCGTTCTGTTCCACGGCTACTTTCTGCAGGTCATATTTGCGGTCGAACGGGCCGTATATGGCCCAGTCATGAGGCACGGCTACATTCTCCCATTTGAGAGAATCGCGGGAAAACTCCCAGGATTTAAGCAATTGTTCGGATCGTCCGGCCGAGGCCGCCATCAAGGTTAAAGGACAAAGCGCGGCAAAGCCGGCGACGATATTGAAGATTCGGGTTAATTTCATTATATTTCTTAGGGTTAGCGGTTCCCGTCATGGCGCCGGGATTTTCTATTCACAAATTTAACATGTATTTCCCGATTTCGCAAATATCATAAACATTTATTATGAGATTTGACATTTTTTCGTTGAATGTCATTGAAATTTTGTATTTTTGTAGTTCGTTTATTACATATGAATAAAGATTCCGATAAGATTGCCCCCCTGTCCGAAGGAAACGCAGTGGCCGACACACCGTTGACAGCCGACGGCAAGCATCATTGCGCTCCGGGCGTAAGGGCCGACATACTTTCTGAAGAAGACATCTACAGTCTGGCGCCTTTCCTAAGGAAACATCCGAAACTGACCCGGTGGGTGATGCACCAGCTCATCATCGACAAATGCAACAGGGTGCACGGCACCTACTGCTATGAGACCGGAGCCGAATTCTCGCACCTTCTTGTCGACGAGGCGTACAAAATAAAAAAACACGTTTACAACGAGGAAGTCCTGAATCAATTCAAGGACACGCCTTTCGTCACGGTCTCCAATCACCCGATGGGAGGTCTTGACGGTATTCTTCTGATCGACATCATCGGACGACATCGCCCGGATTTCAAGGTCATGGTCAATCTGATCCTTTACCATATCCAGGCCATGCGGCCCAATTTCATACCCGTGGACCCCATCGGGAGCGACGACCCGGCAAAAAAGACCGTGACCATGCAGGGCATCCGTCAGGCCATCAAGCATGTCCGCGAGGGGCATCCCATAGGCTTCTTCCCTGCAGGAGCCGTGTCGAAAGTCGACAAGACGCTTCATATTTCCGACCGTGAATGGCAATCCTCCGTCACTCGCC